>JBGTMS010000118.1:0-42420 GCA_041743425.1 Zeaxanthinibacter sp.
AGATACAGTAAGCGTTGTGGTTTGGTCCAGACCTATCGCGACCGCCACCAATACCCCGGCAACCTGTGGTCTCAGCAACGGTGCTTTTACCTTTAGCTTTCCAGACCATCCCAACCGACCCATGGTACAGTTCAGCCTTGACGGAGGAAGCACCTATCAGGCTTCAGTAGCGGACAATTCTGGATCCATATCTTATTTTGGTCAGGCAGGGGGAACCTATAATTTACTTGCCAGGTGGGGTGATTCATTTTGTCCCGTAAGCCTTGGCAGCCATACCATCAACATCATCGCGGTGGTAGCGGTTATGTCCCAACCATCGGATCAAACGGTATTTGTAGATGAAAACAGCACCTTTACTGCCGTAGTCACCAATGCGGATACCTTTCAATGGCAGCTAAGTACAGATGGAGGGGCAGGTTTTATCAACCTTACAGATAACCTCACTTATAGCGGTACCCAAACGACCCAGTTAACAGTAAATTCTGTTGAGGCGGCCTTTAACGGATACCTTTACCGTCTGATTGCTTCCAATACAGCCACCGGCTGCAGTTTTATAAGCACGGATAATGCTTTGTTGAATGTAAGGGTCCGGACCATAATAAGTAACAGGAGGATTACAAGCAGGGTCAACAGAAATTGAACCTGGAGGAAGTACCTGATCCCTGGAATATGGCTACCTAAATGGGAAATATAACTTTTGAGTTATTTGCGGGATAACCTTTGAGTTCCAATACCATCCAATTGTTTTATTTACCTTCGCGGCGGTATTCTGCTTCCATTGATTAAGGAGGCATATCAGGATATTAATGTGTAAATATCCGACGCAACTAGTTAATTATTAGCATTTTGCAAAAGATTAAAGATATTATTTTCAGGTTCCTGAATGCCATCCCACCTGGCCGCCTCCTTACCGGATTTTATTTACTTTCTAAAAACCATCTGAAAAAATCAGGTTGGAAGAAGAGTGTCATGCAGCGTCTACCCCTGGACATGCAGGGGGCTGAATTGCCATGGTTTACCTACGCCGCCATTTATTTTCTTGATAAAAGATTGCAGGCACATTTCCGAATCTTTGAATACGGGAGCGGGAATTCAACACTATGGTTCAGTTACAGGGTGAAGCGGGTACTTTCCGTGGAACACGATCCTCTGTGGTACTCCAAAATGAAGGAGAAGTTTGCAACCCGGCCTGGCATCTTCTACCTGCACCGCGAATTGCCTGCTGCTTACCCGGCGGAAATCAGGAATTATAGTTCAGCGTTCGAGGTGATCGTACTGGATGGAAGGGAGCGGGTACGATGCTGTATGAATTCTCTGGATGCACTTACTGAGAATGGAGTCTTCATTTGGGATAATTCGGATCGGCCGGAATACCTTGCGGGGTACGAATTCCTATTGGCCAATGGATTTAAACGAATCGATTTTTTTGGGATGGGACCTCTGAGTACGCATTCTTGGTGTACTTCAATATTTTACAGGCCGTTGAACTGCCTTGGCATCTAGGATGCTTCAGGATAGGAATATACTATTGGATCCAGGGTGCAAGGAGTGACGATTTTTCTGCCGGGACAAAGAAACAATTCCTTACGCCATTATCCTTTGTCCTGATGATGGTCGCTACTTTTTGAAGACCTTCCCCCTGATGATTGTAAAACTCATAGGAGTGCCGTTCCATAATGGCCTGCAGATCATTTTCGATCTTATTGAAAAGTGTTTCGCAAATAATCAGCGGTCTCAGTTCAGAAAGGGTCTGTTCTGCGCCTTTCAGAATAAGATGTTCAGCTCCTTCGGTATCCAATTTGACAAGGTCCAGTTTGCGGATGGCATGCTTACGGATATAATCATCCATGGTCGTGGCAGCCACTCTTATTTTATTTGTGATACGCCCTTCCTTGGTACCAATATTGTGCTCTCCGCTCAAATTATCAATCCCCTCAAATTTTGCGTTTTTCATTTCAAAGAAATCAATGGTACCAATGGAATCCGAAAGAGCCAAGGCTTCAGGCACAATCTGCTTTTCAAGGTGGTTCCTTGCAATGTTTTCTTTCAGATAACCCATCACCCCCGGTGAAGGCTCAAAGGCATAAACTTTAAGTGCGGGATTGAGGGTACATCCCAAAATGCTGTAATACCCGATGTTGGCACCGACATCGAAGAAAGAAGACACCTGCTTTATCAGTTCGATAAAAAGGGGTGTATACTCGAAATTCGAGGCATTCTTCCAGAACAATTCCCGGGTAAGAAAACTGGTCTGGTTGGTTTTCAGATAAAAATGATGCTCTTTATCTACAGGCACCCTGAGGTTACCCGAGGGGTGTATTTTTATCCTGTCTGGAAGTACAGGCGCCAGAAGGAGGTTGAAATTTCGGATCAGCCGATTGATATAAGGATGGTAAATCAGGGTATAGATAAAGCGCATACAGGCGGGCTATGAGAGTAGTCGGCCAAAGATATTGAAATTTCACCATATTTGCCCTTTACCACCTGATCCTGTTAGCGGTTCTCTCAAAGGAGGGTGTCGACCAGGAGCGACTTTAAACTGGATGCCAATCTTTCCTGAGGTGTTATTCTCAGTGATCTATTGAGCTGCCTCTTCTATCCTTCAATTTGATCTCTCCTCTTGAGATTTCGGTTTTTGAGTGCGTCCAGATACTTGCCCCTGAATTTTGAAGGGGAGCTGCCGTAAATCTCCCTGAAGATTTTGGAGAAATAACTGGCACTGGATAAGCCTATCTCACTAACGATCTGTGCAATGCTGTAATTGGTATTCAGAAGATATTCTTTTGAAAGTTCAAGACGTAGCCCCTGCACATATTCATTGACGGTGCTATGGAACAAATGCTGAAACCCCACTTGTAATTTATTGATATTCAAGCCGACCCTTCGCGCGATGGTTTCTACGGTATGACTCTGGGCGATTTCTTCCTTTAAAATAGTGGCTGCCTGCTCGATAAGCTTTATTTCTGTATGCCGCAAAACCTTGCGATGGTCCACATCCCTGAGATCATCCTGGTACTCAATAAGTTGCCTGGTAAGCAGTTGATAGGCTTTGCTTTCAAGAAAAATCTTTCTAAGGAAATCACTGTCATCAAAGGATCTTATTTCATTGATACTATCCGCGAGATCAAGGCTGTAAAAACCATCGTGGTAGAATGATTCACGGGCCGCAACATCCCCGAAAATCTTTTTTAAATTGGCATCCATTGACTGAAGCTCACAGGCATACTTGGAGGCAAAATACTTCCTGTCAATCTCAAGGCTGCTGACGACGACACGCATCCCCGGAGCGAATTTCAGAACATGGCCGTTTTTTTTCTTACTGGCCACGATAGCATTCTGATATTGCTCGATATCATGTACTATGTTCTCATCACCAAACCGGTGATAAAGAGTACCCTGTGAGCAGTACAAGAATTTTAAAGGATGCGTTTCATTCACGATATAACGAATTTCCAGTTCCATATTGAACTGACAATCATATTGAATGATCCCCAGACCACCTTCAAAGTTGATTCCGCTTATGCTACCCTCACCTATATGCGGTGGCAGGTAAAGCATGTATTCAGAACAATTTTCTGAATACATGGTATTAAAGGATTTGGCAATGTCCATTATAACTTCCTTAAGGGGAAGAGAGTTGACCTTGATCGATTTCATGATTAAGCTTTTAATATATCTTCATGATGCTATCACCCACGATTCAGAATACTGCCACCGTTGATGGTTCCTGCAAAGAATGAAATAAAATGACGCATAACACTCCGGCAGTAGAAAAGGTGATATCCCATCCTAAGTCATCCTGTAATTTCCGAGGGAATATCCAAGGTAAATGCGCCTTTAATTACTCAAAATCGGTTTCCCTCACGCGCTTCACATCCCTTCGATGTTCAATCGCTTTACGCAATTTTTCCTTCAGAACGACCCCGTTTGGAATTCCAGGGATAGAATATACCGGATTGGTTCTGTCTGAAGTTAACATCTGGATATTTGAAAGTTTTACCAGGCGTAGAAAAAAAGGTTCCTCAAGTTGCAGGTCTTTTACGCGATACAATTCTAGTTCACTGGTCTTTCTTGAAAAAACGCCATTCGTCTCAATGATGCGTTCATTGGTTATTTCAAATTTTCTGTTTCTTGTTTTGAGCCATATCCAAAAAACGAACGGGATGGTGATAATCAGGATACAACTGATAAAAGCCATAAAGTTGATCCATTGCGAAGGAGTGCCTTTCCAAAGAATTGTTTCTTCTGTGCCGGAAAATACTTCTGATGTGTCTTTTTCGCTTGCCTCCATACTGAAAATGCCGCTTTTCCAGACTTCTCCGGAACAATTTTATGAATGTTCTTCCATGTTCCGACGCGTGACAGATGGCTTAGCGGGAACAATCGACTTAATTCAATAATCAAATAAATTAAAGTGAGAAATACAATCCGGATAAAGATATCAAAATCTTTTTTAGTAATCCCTGAAAAGATGCCATGATACGATCAACCCGGTAGTGGCCAACAGTACCGTTTCCATAGCACCTCCGGCCATAACGCCACGCGCTAGTGCAACTTGTTTTCCGAAAGACACTGAGAGGCTTCCTTTCTGGCGGATCTGATAAGTTGTTTCCATTTATGGATTTCCTTAGGGCAGCTGCTGTGCTGTAACTCATATTCCGCCCGGCTGATAAGTCGTTCACAATATCCCTTCTTTGCAGTTATCGGCAGATCGGAGATCGCCTCCTGGTACAAACTGTCCAGGTCGGACAAGGAAGGACAATCCGGTTTAAAGGAAAAAAGCATACGTAATTTTTTAATCATAGGTCGGCAGGAGTTGAAAAAACATAACTAGAAATGCCACAAAAATGCTGCCAGCTTTAATATTTTGAATAAAAATTTGGATTGATTTGTATACGATGGATTAACCACCGGCAATATTGTGACACTTATACTTTACGTTGATGTAGTATCTTTGGATGCGGTTTGTCCACCTTGTGGAAGATCAGGTGAAAGGGAAAGAGCTCTATAAAAATAATGCATGGAGGTAAAGGCAACAATGCCAGTTAAGAGAAGAAAGCGGTGCTTCAAATATTTCTTCCGGCGGATGCAGGTACTCTGCCTGGTTTTGATCCTTTCGTCCTGTGCCGGAAAAAGGGATTCCTCATTAAAGATCGCAACCGCGGCGAATATGCAATTCGCCATGGAAGAATTGTTGACGGAATTTCGCAACGATACGGGGTTAGATTGTGATATGATCCTGGGATCTTCGGGTGCCCTTACGGCCCAGATCAAGGAAGGTGCCCCCTTTGATGTTTTTGTTTCAGCAGACATGACATACGCTGAGGAAATATACAATAGTGGAATGGCCTATGACCCGCCCGCTATTTACGCGAGTGGGCGGCTTGTGCTCTGGTCGCCTGACGATACCATCACACCATCAATGGAACTTCTGACTAGTAAAAAAGTGAATCATATTGCACTTGCGAATCCCAGGATTGCACCCTACGGAGCGGCTGCTGTGGAAGTTCTGAAAGCCTACGGAATTTATCCCCAGGTTTCGGATAAACTGGTCTATGGAGAAAGTATTGCCCAGACCAACCAGTTCCTGATTTCGAAATCGGCAGAAATCGGATTCACCGCGAAATCCGTAGTCCTTTCGGCTAAAATGGCCGGAGTTGGAAAATGGATAGAACTGGATGAAAGTTTGCATTCGAGGATCAGTCAGGGGATTATACTTATCAGAAGAAAAAATACTGATCCTGCGAAAGCAAAAAGATTTTATGACTTTATGTTTTCAGAGAAGGCGAAAAACATCTTACAAAAATTTGGATATTTGGTCACTTAGATAGGATGATTATTGCTAGTACAGATTATGGGGATGACCTTTTTGAATCTCATAAAATCCCGAAGGCAAAAGGGACGCTTTGACTGAAAAAATACAACTGATTAAAAACGGGAGAAGGTATGGACTGGGGGCCATTGATACTTACTTTTAAACTGGCGTTTATCACTACGGTGGTCCTGTTTGCTATTGCGGTACCGGTTGCCTACTGGCTGGCCTATTCCAAATCCCGTATCCGGCCTGTCATTGAAACCCTGGTAAGCATGCCTCTGGTATTGCCCCCGACAGTTGTGGGATTCTATTTACTGCTGGCGTTCAGCCCCGGCAATTTTTTCGGGAACTGGCTGGAGGAGTGGCTGGGTATCCGGCTTATTTTTTCCTTTGGTGGCTTGCTGATCGCTTCCATAATTTATAGTTTTCCTTTTATGGTACAACCCATACAATCAGGATTCTCCAGCCTGCCTGTTTCGTTAAAAGAAGCATCAGGGGTGTTGGGGAAATCCCGTTGGACCACGCTGTCCCGTATTCTTCTTCCTAATATACAACCGGCGATCCTTACGGGCTGTATCCTTTCCTTCGCGCATACAGTAGGCGAATTCGGAGTTGTTCTTATGATCGGTGGAAATATTCCAGGTAAAACGAAGGTGGCCTCCATTGCCATTTACGATGAAGTGGAAGCGCTCAACTATCCGGCCGCCAATGCCTATTCACTGGTCATTATTCTTATTGCCTTCTCATTGCTTTTGACGGTTTATTTTATCAAAGGACGTCATTATAAAAATCTTTTCCCTTAACCTCAGTTGATGATCAGTATCGATATAACAAAAAAACTCGATTCCCCTACCGGTCCGCTGGAATTGGATATTCAACTCAAAGTAGAAAAAGGTCAAATACTGACCATATATGGGGTATCCGGGGCCGGAAAAACCTCGCTTTTGCGTATGATCGCGGGACTGATGAAACCTGATACCGGCCGTATTGTGATCCATAATAACACCTGGTTCGATTCGGCGACAAAAACAGACTTGCCCCCCCGTCGCCGAAAAGTTGGTTTTATATTTCAGGACTATGCCCTCTTTCCGAATATGACCGTTTTGCAAAACCTTCAGTATCCCCTTGGTAAAGGTCAGGACAAAGTCATTGTTCAGGATTTGTTGTCCATCATGGAAATTCAGAATCTTCAGCACAACAAGCCCACCACCCTTTCCGGAGGTCAGAAACAACGCGTCGCTCTGGCCAGGGCTCTTGTCAACCGTCCCGAAATATTATTACTCGATGAACCACTTTCTGCCCTGGATGTCTCTATGCGAACCAGGTTACAGGACTATCTGATGCGGATTCAAAAAGCGTATGAACTCACCCTCCTGCTGGTGAGTCATGATGTCGGAGAAATTATCAGGCTCTCCCATGCCGTTTGCAGGCTGGAAAAAGGATTACTCTCGCCTCCGGAAAGTCCACTTGGCTTCTTTCACATAGATAAGGCCAGCGGAAAATTTCTTCTTGAGGGAGAAGTCATCCGGATCACGAGGGATGAAGGGCAGTTGGTTGTGACACTGCTCACAGGAGGCATTCTGTTGAAAATGCTTATAGGCGACAAGGAGTTGGGCGGGATTAAGGCAGGGGACAAAATCGTAGTTGCTGCGAAAGGCTTTCAGCCAATTGCTTATGAAATCATCCGATCCTGAATACATCTCTTAAACACGAACGGATCGAACCCTCGAAATTACAGCTTGGAAGGTAAGCGCTGACCGTGGTAAGTACCTTAATAGCCTTAAATGTGAAAATACGGGCCTCTTTATAGTAATTTCATCCGGTGGCACTGCGGATTTTACCTTTAGGCTTGATGGTACCTCAGACCGGATTTCACTCAAGATTGATGCCTGGGGAATTGGAAGATTTTGAATATTCAACCGACGGGGAGCATTATTAGCCTTTTAACCAATTTAAATTATTTCCAGGAGCGTATAAGGTTCACATCAGGGATCCCATATGACGCAGCTTACTTGTGCGTCGCGCTCCTGAAAGACAAAAAGTTTATCGCCAAGCCAGTATATCGCATGAATAGCACAAAAGTGTTTCTTACCATACCACCAAATGGGGAAAAAAATGTATACGTTTCGATCTATGATGGCGCAGGCAAAGTGGTCCATGAGGAAAGGTTCAAAAATGCCTCTGAATCAATTAAGGTGCTGAACTTTGAAAACTCTGAAAAAGGTATGTATAACATCAGGGTTTGGAATTCCAACGGCATTTATTTTGAAACTTACGAAGTAAAATAAACAAAAAACGATTCGTATGCCAACCCCGAAAGTTTCAAAACTTCCGGGGTTTTTGTTATCCTCACGTCTTAAAAAACTGGCCTTCCTGAACTTCTCAAGTTCCGTCGGCACCAGCTTCCTCCTGCGGCGGACCGGTCCTCCTGTGGCAACCAAGCCTTTGAATTATTTATTTTTTAGAATTTTTTTGAATCCGGGACTTCGCTCTAAGAGGCTGTTTGGCAAGCCTTTAATATTAAACCACACTTTTATTGATGGTTTTACCATGAATTTGATGACGATTAACCTTCCCCATTCCAAACCTTTACTTGCCCTTTACGTACATGGTGGTATAAACTAAAAGAATTATATAATGAAATCATTTAAATTTTTAAGAAACATTTCTGCAGTAATCCTTATCACACTAGGAGGTTCTGCTGTTGCCCAGGAAAAGCCAATGACAGATGGTAAAATGATGAAAAATGACAAAATGGAAAAGGACACCAAAATGGTGGGCGGCGCCGCCATGTACCCTTCAAAAGATATCATTTCAAATGCTGTTAATTCCAAGGATCACACTACCCTGGTAGCCGCTGTGAAAGCTGCAGGCCTGGTCGAAACGTTACAGGGAGCGGGGCCATTTACGGTCTTTGCACCGGATAATTCCGCTTTTGAAAAGCTGCCAGCAGGTACTGTTGAAACCCTATTGAAAGCTGAGAACAAATCAAAATTGCAAGGGGTACTTACGTACCATGTGATATCAGGTAAGTATAGTGGAAAAGACATAGCCAAGGCGATCAAAAAAGGAGATGGCAAGGCAGAATTCACCACTGTGAACGGCGCCATTCTGGAAGCTATGATGGATGGTGACAAGCTGCAATTAAAGGATGCAGCCGGTACTATTTCGTCTGTGACCATAGCAGATGTGAACCAATCCAACGGTGTTATCCACGTTGTCGATACAGTGGTATTGCCAGCGATGTAATTTTTCACCGACAATGCCGACAAAACTAGCGACCCCCCAAGGGTCGCTTGCTTTTATATAGGATTTGCATATAAACTTGCCGGGCACGGATCATCCCTGCAGTTGCGAACTACAATAAAGGAAGTTGCTTAAAATTAATTCTGGAATGAATGACGATTTACTATCTTCGCTCTGCTATGAACTATGAATTACAATATGTTCCGATTGTACTTAATTTCGTGCTACCTTTAGTATAAGTGATCACGGCTACAAAACATACAGCGTTACTTGTTTTTTCGCTTTCTCCAGAAGCGGAAGTGAAACGCAAACCCCTTTTCGGTCCTGGTCATTCCGTTGCCTCCAGAAAATTATATGAACTCCTTGCCAAGCATACCCACCGCAGTCTTCGTTCTGTCTGTGCGGACACTTTCTGGATGGATGAAAGCAGGCAGTTCGGTGAAACTTTCGGGGAGCGTATCGCCAATGCCATGGATACGCTTTTCACACAGGGATATCAGCAGGTGGTTGTAATTGGTAATGACACTCCGGATCTTACTTCAGGTACCATCAGACATTCCATAAAGCTTCTTAATTCTCATGATACAGTTCTCGGTCCTTCTAAGGATGGCGGTGCATATCTCATAGGACTAAGCAATGAGGTGTTTGATAAGGCGGCCTTTACCAGCCTGCCCTGGGAATCCGATTCACTTTATAAAGCACTGGAAGAACAGATTCAAGTTAAAGGTGGACGTACTATATCTCTTAACCCCCTGACAGATCTGGATTCCCAGGAGCAACTGGCGGATTATTCTGCTCTCAACCCTGCTTCATTTGTAGGTAGATTTGTACTCTCATTTTGGGCAACTAACCCTGGAACTCCTTCAATACGCACCTTGCTTATCCCGTCAGGCTGCTTCGCTCCGATTGCCGGACTTAGAGGACCACCCCGCTGATTGCTGCCGGATTTCTCAAATACATAACTCAGTTATAGAGGACAGGGCGTAAATCGCGCTTTCCGGAAGTTCCTCTTTTTACTGCCTGAAATCATCATTTAAACCCATCACATGAAAATACCCCTGACTGTCATTGCACATTGCTGTATGGCCTTTGTATTTAGTCAATCCACTACCTATACATCAAAACTTATCGACGATGAAAACAGGGCCGTGCCCTATGCTACAGTTAACATCCTGGGCACCCAAAACTATACAAGTACAGCTGAAGATGGCATTTTTGTACTTGAATCGGACTTACTAAATTTTACACTTCGTATTTCTTCCCTTGGGTATCAGCCATCAGATATTGCAGTAGTCAATGGCAATTTGCCTGCAACGATCACCCTTGTCATTTCTTCCGAGCAATTGGATGAAATTGTCGTAACGGCTCTGGGGATAGAACGTGAAAAGCAGTCTCTTGTCTCTGCGGTGACCACGGTGAAACCGGAACAGCTTACTGAAGTTCCTCTGACCAACCTGGTCAATAGCCTCGCCGGGCAAGTCGCCGGGGTACAAATCACAAATGGCTCTTCAGGAGTAGGTTCTTCCTCCCGCATTATCATCCGGGGTGAGAAT
Source organism: Zeaxanthinibacter sp. (assembly GCA_041743425.1). GTDB lineage: Bacteria > Bacteroidota > Bacteroidia > Flavobacteriales > Flavobacteriaceae > JTS-RE37. Next base: position 10,615 of record JBGTMS010000118.1, read on the forward strand.
TCCTTAGGGGGAAGCAACCAGCCACTTTTTGTTGTAGACGGGGTACCGATCAGTAATGAACAGATTACAAGTGACCTGGTAAATGACGGATCACTGGCGGAAGTGGATTATGGAAACGGAGGCTCGGAAATATCGCCGGAAGATATTGCCTCTATCTCTATTTTAAAAGGTGCGGGCTCTGCAGCCCTATACGGAGCAAGAGCCGCTAACGGGGTGGTAGTTATCACCACCAAACGAGGGGGGAAAAAAGAAGGACTGGGGGTAAGCATCAACAGCTCAATAACCGTTGAGACCCTGCTTACTTTACCTGAATATCAAAATGAATATGGCGGCGGTTCGAATGGGGAATACGCTTTCCAGAACGGTATTGGGGCTGGCATCAACGATGGGGGAATCAGTAGTTACGGACCACGTCTGGATCAGGGATTGCTGATCGCCCAATTTGACAGTCCGTCCACAGATATTAACGGCAATCCGGTTAGGGGTGGTGATGTGATCGCAAGAACTTTCCCGGATGGATCCTTTACTGCTATCACCCCTACCCCATGGATTTCCCAACCGGATAATGTCCGCAATTATTTTGAAACCGGGATCACTTACCAGAACAACATTTCCGTGAGCAACGGAGGTGACAACGGAAGTGCCCGTTTATCGTACAGCAATCTCAGGAACGATGGCATTGTTCCAAATACAGATCTGGAGAGGGACGGCCTGGCTCTGAGCCTCGACCAGATCCTGAGTGAGGAACTTAGTGTGAAAGCCTTTGTTAATTATATCAATACCCGCAGCGGTAACCGCCCCAACCTGGGGTACGGATACGAAAATCCTCTTTATGGATTTAACTGGACCGGTAGGCAGACCAATGTGGAATCCATGAAGGATTACTGGCAGGCCGGACAGGTAGGTGTTCAACATTTTGATATCAATTATCTCTGGCTGACGAATCCCTACCTGACGGCTTATGAAAATACAAATTCGTTTAACAAGAACAGGGTTTTGGGTAATGCTTCGGCCAACTATGATTTTAACGACAAACTGAGCCTTAGTGTGCGGGCAGGTATGGACACCTATGATGATAACAGGGAATTCCGCAGGGCTGTAAGTACCAACCAGAATCCGCTGGGATCGTATCGGGAAGATGTGGTCCGGTTCAGGGAATTAAATACTGATGTCCTCCTCTCCTATACCGACAACATAGGAGAAGACTGGAATTATAACCTCTCAGCCGGGGCAAACCGTTTTGATCAGGAGATTCGCTACAAATACGCGGAGGCATCCCAGCTGGCTCTCCCTGGAATATATACCCTCGCCAATTCCCGAACACCTCTGAAAGGCGACAGCCAAACCTTTGATAAAAGAATCAACAGTTTGTATGCCAGTGGAAATCTTGCCTATCAAAATTCGCTTTATTTTGATGCCACTTATCGCAACGACTGGAGCAGTACGCTGCCACCGGACAGTAATTCTTTTGGATATTATTCTGCGGGACTCAGTTATGTAGTCACCAATATGTTCGAACTCCCTGAACCTCTTTCCTATTTGAATCTTCGGCTAAGTGCCGCCAGTGTGGGTAATGATACAGATCCCTACCAGACCGTCCAGAACTTCCTGTTCAATCAGAATTACGGCGCTGCGTTCCGGGTGACCAATGAAACGGTTCTCAAGAATGCCAGTCTGAAGCCGGAACGATTAAATGCCTTTGAGGCGGGTCTTGAAGCGTGGTTTTTAAATGGGCGACTGCAATTTGACCTTGCGGCATATCAGAACACCAGTGTCGATCAGATCATCTCCAGGCCCATCTCACAGGCCAGTGGTTTTTCAAATTTTAATGTAAATGGCGGCAAAGTGCGCACACGTGGATTTGAGGCGCTGCTAAGTGCGGAGGTTATACGCAGTCAGGATTTCAAATGGCAGACCTCCGCCAATTTTTCAATCTACCGCAGCGTGGTTACCGAACTTCCGGAAGGAGTAGATCAGTTTGTGACGGGGGTTGCAAACGTTTTCTCAGGAGGTGGCGGTTCTAATACCGTATTCTATATCGCGCGTGAGGATGGCCGGGTAGGCGACATGTTTGGAACCGGCTTCATACAAATAGAGGGGAAGGATCTTTATGGCGTCAATGGTTTGCCCGTTCAGGATGGCAACCTAAAGTTACTGGGCAATTACAATCCGGATTTTACCCTTGGCTTCAACAATAAATTTTCCTTTAAAGGTCTGGATCTTACCATTTTATTTGACTGGCGCCAGGGTGGTACCATCGTATCCCGGATCAAAGCCCTTGGCAGTACTTCAGGCGTATTGAAAGAGACGCTGGTAGGGCGCGAAGCAGGGGTGATAGGCGACGGAGTTGTGAATACCGGAACAGTCGAGAATCCGGTCTATGTTCCTAATACCACCGCGGTACCGGCCAGCCAGTTCTACAATAATTATTTTGATAGAGGGAACGAGGCAAGCGCTTTGTATGATGCCTCTTATCTTAAGCTGAGACAGGTTGCGCTTTATTACAACCTGCCGGCCACCTTATCCAGATCCATAGGATTTCAGAGTATCAAACTGGGCGTTATTGGCAGCAACCTTCTGCTGTTTACGGAAAATCCACATTTTGACCCTGAGCTGAATGCCGTGCAGGAACGTAAAATTATTTATGGGGTCGATGATTTTTCCTATCCGTCCACCCGAAGTTTTGGTTTCAGTATAAAAACACAATTTTAAAAAACTTATATCCACAGCCCCGGACAAGGAAACAAGCCTCCCGGCTGAGATTTAAAATGGTAAAATACATTACGATGAAAACAAGAAATCCCTTATTACTCGGCCTGCTATTTGTTGGCCTTTATACGGTCAGCTGCACGGACGACTTTGATTCCCTCAACGACAATCCCAATGCCCCGCAAAGTGTCGACCCACAATTTTTGCTTTCCAATATACTTTCCGTGGAGGCGAATCAGAGTGCCTATAATCAGGGATTTCGTCTGGCAAATTATCTCGCGCAATTCGCCGCAAGCGTTGAGTTCGAACGTATTGATCGCTATGAAATGGGTACCAACAGCGAATATTGGAACGCCCTTTACCGGCTACTTACAGATATCAAGTCTATGAAATCTTTGGAAGCTTCCAATGAAGCTTACCAGGCCGTGGGCGATATAATGCAAAGCTACCTTTTCTCCCAATTAACTGATTTATGGAATGATGTACCCTATACGGAAGCCGTCAATGCGTCAGGAGGTCAGTTTACCCCTGCCTATGATACACAGGAAAGTATTTATACGGATCCGGAAACAGGAATTCTGGCCATACTGGAGCGTTCAGCGGCTATGCTGGAATCTACCACAACCACGATACGAGGCGACGTTTTGTACAACGGCGATTTGGATAAATGGGTCCGATTCGCCAATTCGCTGCGATTGAGATATCTGATGCGGATCAGCAAGAGGCTTAGCAGTTACACCGAAATCCAGGCCCTTGCCGATTCAGGAAAACTGATGGAGTCCAATGAGGACAATGCCGTTGTCCCCTACCTCAGCGCAGCACCCAATCAATTCCCTATGTCTCTGGCAGCACTTGGTCTATATCAGGAACACCGGATGACAATTACGGTTGCCGACGTACTGAGTTCATGGAATGATCCGCGCGTTGCTGTGCTTTACAAACCAACGGTGGAAAGCGTCAACGCCGGAATGCCTGCCTATAAAGGATTGCTCAATGGGCAGGACCGTGAAAGGATTGCCGCGGCAGGTATCAATCTCAATGATATTTCTCTTTTCGGCACAATTTTCAGAGATGTCCCTGATGGAGTGGACGGGCAGTTCATGCAGTATTCAGAGGTGCAGTTTGCCCTGGCGGAAGCGGTGGAACGGGGTTTTATTACCGGCGATGCGGTTACCTATTATCAGAATGGTATTGCCGCCAGTTTTGAGTATTACAATGTTGAACTTCCAGCCGATTATCTGTCACAGGGCACAGTAATGCTCGATGGCACGGATGACCTCACAAAAATACTTACCCAAAAATGGCTAAGTTTAATATCTGTGGGCCATGAAGCCTGGTTCCAGGTAAGGAGAACCGGAATTCCTGCCCTTGAGCCGGGACCGGACAATCTGAATAATGGTGTTTATCCGGTACGCTATCTCTATCCTGAATCCGAACAGGCCACCAACAGCGCCAATTACATGGAGGCATCGGAACGAATAGGAGGAGATGATATCAATAGTAAAGGGTGGTGGGAACAGTAGAAATGGTCCAACAGGAAAACGAGGCATCCATCGTGTAAAATAAAATCAATGTCAATAAAAAGTCCTGAAAGGAAACGGTTAATAAATAGGTGTATATTCCTTGGTTTGATCCTGCTGGCGATGGGATGCGGAGAGGAGAAAACTACCGATGATTCCCGGTTGATGGACGCTTCCTGGGAAGAAATTTCCAGTGAAGGCGAAGGAAAAGAGGTGACCTTTATGATGTGGCAGGGCAGCCCGGTAATCAATAATTATATTAACAACTATGTAGTTCCTGAAGTCCGCAAGCGATTTAATATCACACTGAACATCAGTGGTGGTCAGGGCCCTGAGATTGTACAACTGGTGATGGGGGAAAAACAGGCAGATATACAGCAGGGGCAAGTGGATATCGTCTGGATCAATGGGGAGACTTTTTTTCAACTTCGGAAAATAGATGGCTTATGGGGTCCATTTGTGAAACAACTACCCCATGCTTCCTACATCGATTTTGATGATCCGTATATCAACACCGATTTTCAGCAACCTATTAACTATATGGAATGCCCATGGAGTATCAGCCAGTTCGCATTAACCTATGATTCCGCCAGGATTGCGACCCCTCCGGCCACGCTGGAAGAGCTGGAGGTCTATCTCCGGCAATACCCGGGCACTTTCACCATTTCAAATGATTTTACCGGTATGACCCTGCTTAAGTGTTTCCTTGCAGAACTCTCAGGCAGCCCCCAGGGATTAAACGGAGCGTTTGACGAAAAAAAATACAAGGAGCTATCCACCGGCCTGTGGGAATATATCAACAGGAATAAGGCCTACTTCTGGAAGGGAGGTGAAACCTTTCCAAGGGAACAGACCAGGGTGGCACAGCTTTTCGCCAATGGGGAACTGGATCTGGTATACGGCTACGGGGAAGGAGGAATTGAAGAAAAGGTTCTGAGCGGACTGTATCCTAAAACGGTAAAAGGGTACGCATGGAATAATGGTACCATCAAAAACTCGAATTATCTGGGCATCCTGCAAAATGCCCCGCAAAAGGCCGCGTCGATGCAGGTCATCAATTTTTTGATCTCTCCGGAAGCCCAGTTGCAAAAGTCCCGTGTTGACGGAATGAATGCAAATACCATTCTGTCCTTTTCCAGAATGCCAGACGAGTGGCAGGAAAAATTTAAACATATGCCTAAGAGACAATACGGCCCAACCATGGAGGATCTGGACACCCGGGCGATTGAGGAGCCGGCACCGGAGTATATGATACGATTATATGAGGATTTCAGAACAGAAGTAATTGAAAAATAAGGGAACATTTATTGGTTTGAGTGCCTTTCTGCTATTGGGTTTCCTGCCCTTTATCGCGGCATTCGGCTATGCGCTTCTCTATAGTTTCGGATTGGTAGGGGTGGTAAATACGGGATTTACATTCCAGTTCTGGGAGGCCGCGCTGGCCTCTGGAGCCTTTTTATCCTCTTTCTTTTATAGCGCCGCTATCGCCCTGGTCTCTGTCCTTTTGTCCGTTGGTGGTGCGCTGTGGATCACGTTGAAATTTAAGGAAAAAATGGATCGCGGATTTCTTTCCATGGTATCCTACCTTCCTCTGGCCATTCCGGGAATCGTAACCGGATTCTTTGTGTTGCAGATCCTGTCTAAAGCCGGATTCTTCGCTCGTGTCGGATATTATTTCGGTTGGATACAGGAAGCCAGTGAATTTCCGGATCTGGTAAATGACCGTCTGGCCATCGGGATGGTCCTGGCATTCGTTACCCTTATCCTCCCTTTTTTCGTACTGTTATTTCTGAACATCTATAAAAACGAACGTGTGGAGGACCTTTCCATCCTGGCGGCTTCTTTAGGTGCCAATTCAGGTCAGGTTACCCGACGTGTTTTTTTGCCCATATTATTACACAGGGCAAAAATTCTTATTGTCCTTTACTTTATATTTTTACTTGGTTCCTATGAAGTCCCCCTGATTCTCGGTCAGGAATCTCCTCAAATGCTTTCAGTCCTTATTATCAGGGAATTAAAACAGTTCGATCTCGATAAAATCTCCGAAGGTTACGTGGTGGCTGTGTGCTATACCATCCTGGTTTCAATTACCGCGATTGCGATTTTTTTACCAAAACAGGCGAGAAACTATGAAGGATAAATGGAAAATTATTGTCTTGTATCTGCTGGTAGGATTGGTGTTCTTCCCTTTTGCCTACATGATCCTTCTATCCCTTGCGGCAGAGTGGCGTTTCCCTTCGTTGATCCCCGGCTACGTCGGACTGATGCACTGGAAAACCCTGCTGGGGTCAGAAAAAGGATTGCTTCGTAGTTTATTCAGTTCAACCGTCATTTCCGTGTCGGTTGCCCTTATAGCCACAAGCACTGGTTTTATTCTTAGCAGAGTGGTATATTACCATCCAAAGAAAAGGTTGTTGAATCTGCTCGCGTATTTCCCCTATATCTTGGCACCTGTAGTCTTTGCGGCTTGTCTTAGTTTCTTTTTTTTAAAAATGGGACTTTTCGGAAATATCCAAGGGGTCATTGTTGCACAGTTCCTTATAGCTTTTCCCTATGCATTATTATTTTTCGGCAGTTTTTGGAACGAACGTTTGCGAAGTTATGAAAATCTTGTGGCCACCTTGGGAGGCAGCCGTTACCATGCATTTCTAAGGGTGCTTCTGCCAATGGCGAAAAGCATGCTTCTGGTGTGTTTCTTTCAGACCTTCCTTATTTCTTGGTTTGAATATGGCCTCACATCAGTAATCGGGATAGGAAAGGTTCAGACACTTACGATCAAGGTATTTATGTTTATCAAAGAAGCGAATTACTATTACGGGGCCATCAGCTGTTGCCTGTTGATTTTCCCACCAGTCCTATTACTATATTTCAATAAAAAATACATCTTTAAAAAAATGGCCTGATGTTCTTGGAAGTGAGTCACATTGTGAAGAGTTTTCGCCGGGAGCATGTGGTCAGGGACCTTACTTTTTCCCTGGAAGCAAAGAGAACGCTCAGTATCCTCGGGAAGTCGGGCTGCGGCAAAACGACCATGCTAAAAGTTATAGGAGGTCTTGAAAAGCCGGATAGTGGGGCGATTCTTCTTAACGGGAACGATATCACACATACCAGACCCGAACAAAGGAATATTGTGTACCTCTACCAGGAGGATCTTTTATTTCCACATATGGACGTATTTGAGAATATTGCCTTCGGCCTTCGCATAAAAAAAATACAAAAGCCCCAGATTGCTGAAAAAGTCAGACATATGATACATAGCCTTGAACTTGACGGGCAGGAGCATAAGATGCCGGGACAACTTTCTGGAGGTCAGCGGCAACGTGTCTCGTTTGGCAGGGCCATCATTACCAATCCTTCCCTTTTATTGCTTGACGAACCTTTTGGTAGTCTTGATGCGGGGACACGGCAAAGGATGCAGTTGCTTTTTAAAAAGCTGACGGCAGAATATGATATTACCTCACTTTTTGTAACCCACGATCTGAAAGAAGCAGTCCTGATGGGTGATGCCGTTGGTTTCATGACCAGCGGCCACCTGAAGGTGTACAAAGAGGCTCAGGATTTTGTAAATGATCCGGGAACCGGAGTTCAGGATGAAATAAAATTCTGGGATGCTTTAAAGGTGACAAAGGACCAATCATAAGATGTAAATATGAAACAACAACATATCTGGATAGACACCGATCTTTCCGTAGGCAAAAAAAGACATCTAAGGGAGGGATATTGTGATGTGGATGACGGCTACGCCATCCTGCAACTGATGAATGCTCCCTCTGTCTTGATTGAAGGCATCAGTGCTGTCTTTGGGAATACGCTCATTGATGATGCCTATGCTCTTTGCCAAAAAATGAGCAAAGATTTCAGCGAGGGTTCGATTCCGGTCTTCAGGGGTGCACCGGGTCCTATGCAGCTGCAGCAGCTGGAAACAAATGCTGCCGTGGAGGCGCTTGCAGCGTCTTTGAGAATCCGGCCACTAAAAGTGATTGCCATAGGTCCTGCAACAAACATTGGCCTGTTGGTCCTGAAGTATCCTGAATTGCGTAAACAGCTTACTGAAGTAGTGCTGGTAGCTGGACGGCGGACAGCCACTGATTATTTTAAAATAGGAAATAAAGGGGCACATGCCCCTGATCTCAACTTTGATCTGGATAATAATGCCTTCCGGATTCTGCTGCAGCATGGGGTGCCTCTGGTCCTATGTCCGTTTGAGATTTCAAATAAAGTATGGATAAAAGAGGAAGATTTGAAGGTGTTGTCCAACGGAAAACCTCTGAATGAATGGCTGGCAGCTGCATCGTATCCCTGGCTGGATCAGTGGCTTGTGCAGGGTGAGTCCGGATTTAATCCCTTTGACGTCCTTGCGAGTCACTATATACTACACCCGGAAGACCTGGTCTCGGAAAGGTTAAATGCCCACCTGGAAATTCATCCGAACGATATGGTTCAGGCAGCTGAAGGAAGTCACTACAAGGGATATCTTTTGTGTGATCATAGCCCTGGTTTCCCGGTGACTTACTGTTATGACGTGGTACCGGATTACCATGAAAAGTTAATGGCCAGCCTGTTATAAAAATAAAAAGAGGTTTATGAAAATACTGGTACCGGATAAAGAACTATTGACACCCTATTTGCGCTCAATGGGCTGGTTGAACGAAGGGGAACCCATTGTGAGTACCGAAATTCCCGGAGCCGGAAATATGAACTTTACCCTGAGGGTCAAAACGCCGACCCGCAGCTTCATCCTGAAGCAAAGCAGGCCATATGTAGAAAAATATCCCCAGGTTGCCGCTCCGCGGGAACGTGTGCTGCGGGAAGCCGAATTTTATCAGCTTATCTCAAAAAAACCGGAATTAAGAGCAAGAATGCCTGAAGTGCTTGGCCTGGATGAGCACAATTGTACGATGCTCATGGAAGATCTTGGTGCAGGGACTGACCTTACCTATTGTTATGCCCCTAACCTTGAAATAACGCGGAAGGAACTAGGGGCCGTCATGGAATTTGTCGCCTTGCTGCATCTGGGTTTTGATGCGTCAACCACCGCCATTCCTATTAAAAACAGGCAGATGAGGGCGTTGAATCATGAACATATTTTTGTTTATCCTTATCTGGAGGAAAATGGATTGAATCTGGATGATATCCTCCCTGGTCTGCAAAGTGTTTCACATCGCTTGGTCAGGGATAAAGTGCTTCATTCCAGAGCAACCGATCTGGGTCGTCTCTATCTGGAGGATGGGCCTGTCTTACTTCATGGAGATTACTTTCCCGGCAGCTGGCTGAAGACCGCTGACGGGATTAAAATTATTGATCCCGAGTTTTGCTTCTTTGGATTTCCCGAATTTGAAATTGGTGTCACTCTGGCTCATTTAAAAATGGCTGCCCAACCGGTAGAACGGATTGATTATGCCTTACAGTGCTATCTTCAGATGTGCCCGCTGGATGTGGCGTTGTGTGAAAAGTTCACGGCCATAGAAATCATACGAAGAATTATAGGCCTAGCCCAATTACCGCTGACCATAGATCTTCCGGAACGGACGCGATTGTTGGAGACTTCGGTAAATTGCCTGAAAAGTTAATGATCAAATTTATATAACATGGAAAGCGGTTTTGAAAAATATCATTGTATCTACTGGGTCTTTACGCAGCTCTGCAATGATACCTGTGGTCATTGTTACAACGATAGCGGCCCATTCGGAAAAAGGATGTCCGAAAAGGATTGTATAGCGATTATTGAGAATCTTCCGGCAGGCCTGGAACAATTGATACTAAGTGGTGGAGAACCTCTGGCCGATAAAAAATTGCTTTTTGCTATTCTGGATCGGATTGCAGAAAAATACGTGAATGGCATCTTTCTGACATTACAATTTAACGGAGATCTCCTGACAGAAAATGTACTGGACACGCTACTGGCGAAAGGGATCAAGCGGTTTTCAATCGCAAGTATTGACCGTTATCATAAAAAGCAAGGGCAGCGTATGGCAGAATTATCTGCCTTGTTTGAAAGCCGCAATATCCATTTTCTGCAGGGCCAGCCCAGCATAACAAAATCAGCCAAAATAAGCGCCAATGCAATTCCAAGAACCTATGGTTTTTTTGGGGCAACAGAAGATATGTGGCTTGGAGGCAACTGGGCACGTGGGCGCGCTCTGGAGAATGATATCTGGAAAAGAGATGGGGTGCATAATTTTTGTGCCATCCATTCCGGGGCACGGGGTTTTTTAGGCCATGAAAACCAGGAAGTCCTTCAGGAGCTTTCCATTCAGTTATGGAAAATCAGTCCTTGTTGTGCCGGTACGCATTTTCCTATGGGTGATGCCCGGAAAGAAAAGGTATCAACAGTCCTCGAAAGGGCTTCCCGGAATACCGTATTCAGAATTCTCAATGCAGGAGACCCCTTTAGGATGGGGGAATCATTTGGTATTTCAGTACAAGAGGCAAGAGATAAAAGCATGGAGCTCGAAAATATCTGTCTTTATTGTGATCATTTTATGAAATGTCATAAAAAGGAACTTTTCGATGCAAATGGTGTTCTGGCCACAGATTAATTTCCGTATTCCTGGGATGGACACCGGACTATTAAGTTAATGTGAATATGGGATAAGCCAATGAAACTGGATTTTCTGTACCTCAACTCCAGAAGGGAGGAAAATCCTAAAAATAGCCCTGATAGAGAGAATTGTTTTGATTCAGGGTCAGGGCAAGAGAATTTTCGACTTAAAAAGCTTAACCGTTATTCAAGTTAAGCCAGGGCAGTAACCTATATTCAAATCCCCTTTAAACTTATAACAGGTCATGACTAAATGGCCAGTTAAAAAATAATTTAAATTTTCAATTTTAAACCCTACGCATGGCCCGACGCCTCTCTCACCGTCTGAATGAAATAGCGGCTTCTTTGCCCTTATCCTCCGGTATCCGGGTGCTTGAGATCGGATGTGGTCCCGGAGTGCTGGCACGTGAAATTAGCAAACGCCTGGAGCAGGGATTTGTCCTCGGTATTGATCGCTCGGATAAGGCGATACGTATTGCAGTTGCAAATTCCGGAGTAGAAATCGAAGCGGGCAGATTATATTTCCGCCATGTGGCCCTTGAAGATTTTAGATTGGAAAAAGGGGAACTCCCGTATGACCTGGCAGTTGCCGTCAGGGTGGGATGCCTCGATGGCAGACACCCTGAACTTGAACAGCAGGCATTGATCCGTGTTGCTGCTGCGCTTGTACCCAGAGGAAAACTCTTTATTGACGGCGGTCAACCCCTGAAAGAAATCCAGCTACTCGCAAAAAGATAGCAACTATGGCAGGCATCTATTTCATGGGAATGTGGTATACATCCGCTGGTTTGCAGCCATTTCCCTTATCCCCTGCAGGCTAGGGGAGTCAAACCTGGCATAAAAATTAATCATACCCGCAAATAATTCTTCCTATCTTTATCAGGTGAAAATGATCCACATCATCCTGTCTGTCTATTTTCTGGCGCTCAATCTCGTGCCCTGCAACGATGCGGATCCGCCAGAGGATCATTTGGAAATCACCGCAGAAATTAATTCCGGCACACACGGGTCGCCTTCGGGTGATATGTGTTCTCCCTTTTGTGAGTGCCATTGTTGTCATTCCTTCGGGATCGACCTTACTCTCTTTGTTTTCCAGCCCTTCAGGGTTGTTATTGCTCAGGAGGAGGTGGCACATTTTGATCGCCCCGGAAAGGATATTTCTCTCTCTATTTTACAGCCCCCCCGCCATTCATTCAGTTTTATAGGCTAAGTATGCCTTGTCATGATCTATCGCAGCCATGACATGGCTGTTGTCATTGCCCGGTTAAGAATTCAATCGGGAGGTCTTGTTTCAATTAACTGAATATCTTTTTCCATGATTAACCGAATCATCGATTTTTCTGTCAGGAACAAATTTATTATTGTCCTGTTTACGCTCGCGCTCCTGATCACTGGGATCTGGAGTATGACCAAGGTACCTATCGACGCAGTGCCGGATATCACAAATAACCAGGTGCAGGTAATCACGAAATCTCCGGAATTGGGAACTGAGGATATTGAACAGTTCGTCACCCATCCGGTAGAGCTGGCCATGAGTAATCTTCCTGACGTTACCGAAATACGATCGGTTTCCCGTTTCGGTCTATCGGTTGTAACCATCGTCTTTGATGATGCGATCGGAACCTATCTTCCAAGGCAACTGGTCGCCGAAAAGCTGCCTGAGGTACTGACCCAAATCCCATCAGGTTTTGGGCAGCCGGTAATAGGACCCATCGCGACCGGATTAAGTGAAATCTATCAGTACACTCTGGAAGTAGATCCCGCATATAGAAAATCCTATTCTCTTACCGAGCTCCGTTCCATACAGGACTGGATCGTTCGGAGGCAAATGGCGATGGTCCCTGGCGTAGTAGAAGTAAATGCTTTCGGAGGTAGTACCAAACAGTATGAAGTTGCCATTGTTCCCGGAGAACTCCGCGCGATGGGACTCACCATTACAGATGTGTTTTCTGCCCTGGAAAGCAATAATCAGAATACGGGGGGGGCTTATATAGAAAGGAATCATCAGGCACATTTTATCCGGGGTGAAGGATTGGCACGATCAGTTACGGATATTGAAAATATGGTTGTAAGTACCTTAGGTGGTGTTCCTGTAAAAATTAAAGATATAGGAACCGTTTCTATCGGAAGTGCCGTGCGCTATGGGGCACTGACCAAAGATGGCATCGGTGAAACCGTTGGTGGTATGATCCTGATGTTAAAGGGAGCCAGCTCTAATGAGGTCATAGAGGCCGTTCAGAAGCGAATGGTGCAAATTCAGAAATCCCTTCCGGATGGCATCTCCATCGTTCCTTTTCTTGACCGGAGCGAGCTCATCGACAAAACCACCGGAACGGTTACCGGCAATCTTCTGGAAGGCGGACTGATCGTTATTTTTATTCTGGTGCTCTTGCTGGGAAACTGGCGCGGAGGACTTATTGTAGCCTCTACCATTCCATTGTCCTTGTTATTTGCCTTCGTGCTGATGTATGTATTTGATGTATGGGCGAATCTGATGAGTCTGGGGGCTATCGACTTTGGGATTATTGTCGATGGAGCGGTTATTATTGTAGAAAGCACCGTCTTCCTGATGTATTCAAGAAGGATCGGCACTGCGGCGGTCGATTCCGAACAAGCGGATACCATCGCCTCGACGGCCTCCAAAAAAATGATGAATACTGCCTTCTTCGGACAACTGATCATTCTTATTGTCTTCCTTCCCATTCTGGCTCTTGAGGGAGTGGAAGGAAAAATGTTCCGGCCTATGGCACTCACCTTTATATTCGCCATGATCGGGGCCATGGTTTTGTGCCTGACCTATGTTCCCATGATGTCCGCCCTATTCCTGAGACCTGCAAAAACAAAATTGAACGATTGGGGGGATCGCCTTGTACTAAGGGTAGAAAAGGCCTATGAACCGCTTCTGGTCAACTGCCTTCGAAACGGAAAAAAGGCAGTAGCCATCGCTATAGGACTGCTGACACTTACCATTATTATCTTTATTAGAATGGGTGGCGAGTTTATCCCTCAACTGGATGAAGGGGACATCGCATTTCATGCGATCCTCAAACCAGGTAGTTCACTCACTGAATCAATTGAAACAACCACCAAAATAGAACGCATTATCAAGGCCGGCTTTCCGGAAGCTGAAAATGTGATCAGCCGAATAGGAGTGGCCGATGTTGCTACAGATCCGATGCCTATGGATATGGCGGATGTCTTTGTCCTACTCAAACCCAGGGGAGAATGGACTTCCGCCAAGTCTAAAGAGGAACTGATAGCTCAATTAAAAGATGCAGTGAGCATTCTCCCAGGCGTCAATTTTGAGTTTACCCAACCGATCGAGATGCGCTTTAATGAACTGCTGACGGGGGTCCGAGAGAATGTAGCTATCAAACTTTTCGGCGAGGATCTGAATGTATTGGCAGCGAAGGCGGAAGAAATGGGAAAAATCATAGCCGAAGTCCCGGGAGTGGCCGACATGAAAGTAGAGGCCACTGAAGGCCTGCCTCAGATTACTATTTCGTATAATCGGGACCGAATGGCGCAATACGGATTGGATATCGCATCCGTAAACACCATCGTGCAGGCCGCTTTCGCCGGGGGCAAAGCCGGTGTGATTTTTGAAGGGGAGAAACGTTACGATCTGGTAGTAAGGTTGGCGGAAGAAAACCGTAGCAGTATTTCTGACATTCAGAAATTATTTATTCAATTGCCCGGCGGAGCACAGATTCCCTTGCGTGAAATAGCGGAGATAAGTTATGAACCCGGGCCTATGCAAATCAGCAGGGACAACACCAACAGAAGAACGTATGTGGGAATCAATATCCGAAACCGCGATGTGGCGTCCGTAGTTGGAGAAATACAGGAAAGACTTGATGCAGAACTCGATCTCCCGCCCGGCTATCATATCCGCTATGGCGGTGCCTTTGAAAATCTTGAACGGGCAGGTGATCGCCTGAGGATTGTAGTACCGGTTGCCTTACTGCTAATTTTTGTCCTGATCTATTTCGCTCTGAAATCCCTCTCCCAGACGCTGATGATCTATATCGCCATCCCATTATCTGTCATCGGAGGGGTTTGTGCTCTCTGGCTGCGCGATATGCCCTTCAGTATTTCTGCCGGGGTCGGATTTATCGTCCTCTTTGGAGTGGCCGTTCTCAACGGGCTGGTAATGGTCAGCGGGTGGAACGAATTAAAGGAGGAAGGGGTCACGGGATTAAAGGACAGAATTCTACAGGGGAGCAGACGTCGTATACGCCCGATCATGCTTACGGCACTTACAGATGTCATGGGCTTTCTGCCTATGGCCATTTCAACTACTGCAGGTGCCGAGGTGCAACGTCCTTTGGCCACCGTGGTCATAGGCGGGCTGATCACCTCTACGCTGCTCACTTTGTGTATCCTTCCTATTTTCTATCAATGGATGGAAAAGCGATCAGAACCCGGAAGAAAAAAGCGCTTCAGCATGCCATCTTTGACAGCGGTCCTGATTCTCTCAGCACTGTTTTTTGGTTTGGAAGCTCATGCTTTGCAGACGCAGGATACCCTCCCTCCTATTTACCTTGACAAAGCTGTAAGCATGTCAAGGGAAAACTACCCGCTGTTAAAAACCAACCAACTGGAACTTCAAAAACAAGCCGCCCTTCAGGCAACTGCCTATGATTTGGGAAATACCCAGATTTTTACCGGAGGTGAAGAAATTGGACGCGGACAGGGAGTTTATACAATAGTCGGGCTGGGTCAGCAAAACATGGATGTCCTTGGTATTCCTTCAAAAAAGAAATTACAGAGGCAAAGACTGGCTCTTGCAGAAACCGTCCTGAATCTCTCTGTGCTGCAGGTAGAACAGGAAACTAAGAAGGCCTGGTCTGAGGCATTTCAACAGAAACGCAGGCTACGGCTTTATATAGAATTGGATTCAATCTACCGGCAATTTCAAACCGCGGTCCGACTTAATTTTGAGGTCGAAGCCATTTCTCGACTGGAATTTGACGCAGCACGAAGTCAGGCCCTGAATATAGGGAATCAGTTACAGCAGATACGAAGGGATTATGACATTTCACTTCAAAAAATGAACCTCTGGCTGGCTTCTGAGCGCTTTTTTGGTGTTCCTGACCAATTGGATGAAAGTGTACTGGACATTCCGGTTATACATGATGTAAAAACATTGCATCCGGAAGTAGCCTTTGCCCGGGGTCAGTTGGAGGAGGCGAAGGCGAATCACCAGGCGGCGAAAGCAGAATTACTGCCGAAACTCAGTTTTCAGGGTGGCCTCCAGGAGATCGATGGGAGTTCAGGATATTACAGCTATCAGGCTGGAATCTCCGTTCCGCTCTTGTCAGGGGTGCAACACGGGCAGGCCAAAGCGGCCAGGATTGATACAGAAATTGCAGAAACCAGCTCAAAATACAGAGAACAACAGTGGCTGTCGGCTTCCCGTCAGGCCTGGATCACTTATCAAAAGTGGTTGGTTTCCTGGGAGTTTTACCGGGATATAGCACTGCCCCTTGCGGGAAGTCAGCGGAAGGCAGCACTACTGGCCTATAAAGAAGGTGCCGCAGACTACGCGACCTTTACCCAGATCATTGGAAATGCGATTGAAGCAGAGTTTGATGCACAGGACAGCCTGCATAATTATCTGATGGCGGTCTTTGATCTCCAATATTATGATGGGATACCGGAAGGCTCAGAAAAGGAACAAAATGAAAAAAAAGAGTAATATATCAGCTATGACAGCAAGAATTATAATTATAAAAATGACCTGTATCCTACTATTTTCAGTGCTGAACTCCTGCGGCGATTCCAGAAAGGAGTCGGGTAACGCAGCGGAATCCGACAGCGGGAATGAGGAAACGCTTTTGCAGGAAGCCATGCTTACTTCAACCCAGTTCAAAACCTTGCAGCTTAAGGTCGATACCCTGCAAAGGCAGACAATGTACAGTTATGTGGAGGTGAACGGTCAATTGGATGTTCCGCCGCAGAATGAAGCTGCCATCACGACTTCCATCGGCGCCAACGTGGTATCTATCGTAGTCATTGAAGGAGATGAGGTAAGCCGAGGAGAAACGGTCGCTTATCTGTCGCATCCCAATATCGTTCAAATACAGACCGACTATCTAAATGCTCATTCAGAAAGCGAATACCTGAAAAAGGAATATGAGCGGCAGAAGAAATTGTATGACGCGGGCGTAGGCAGCGGATCCAATTTTCAAAAAGCCGAAGCAACCCACCAGGCGGCCAATAGCAGGTCCCGCGGACTTGAGGCGCAGTTACAGCAATTGGGAATTAACACTGTCGGAGTGCAGGAGGGAAATATTCAGCAGCGCATACCTTTGCGAAGCCCTATTGGTGGTTTTGTTCAGAATGTGAAAGTGAAGACCGGGCAGTACGTCGAACCTCAGACGGATCTGTTTGAGGTGGTGGATACCAATCATATCCATGCAGATCTGATGGTTTTTGAAAAGGATATATATAAATTGAAAACCGGACAGACCGTATCCTTCAAAGTGCAATCGATTCCCGGAAAGCAATTGTCTGCGGAGATATACTCTATTGGAAAAACATTCGAACAACAACCCAAGGCCGTTCATGTTCATGCAGAAATTGCGAATAAGGAAGGGAATTTGATACCCGGAATGTATATCGAGGGTCGCATTCTGACGGACAGTCTGCCGGCAACAGTATTTCCCGAAGAGGCCATCGCACAGGATGGGACAAGGTCTTTTGTTTTTACGGCTGAAAGGGAAGGTGAAGGGTGGAGTTTTAAGCCGATAGAAGTAGTAATAGGTAATCAGGACAAGGGATGGGTGGCAGTCAATTTCTCAAGCCCTCCTGCCGAAGAAACGGAATTTGCCTATAATAATGCTTATTACCTGATGGGAGAAATGAAAAAGGGGAGTGCCACGCACGATCATTGAAGGGTTATTTATACCCGGATCATATGATTGCAGAGACATAGGTGCTAAATACAAAAGAAAATGCATTGGTCAATACGGTTGTGCAGGATTGATCAGAAAAAAGTAAGTAAAAATCTATTGCCATACTTATGAAAGAAAACGACAAGAAGATCAATGATCCGCTATCCGAACAAAAGAGGATGGGTCATACTTCGCCACAGCAGCATGGCAGTACCACTTCCCTTACCAATATCCGGGTTTACGGGCCTGGCATAATCAGTTTTGTTATGCTCATGGCGGGACTTGCTGCCGACTTCTTTAACATCCTTCCCTTTTTTAATGGGGGATTGCGGACCTTATGGTATGTGATAGCCTATCTGCCGGTAGGTATTCCCGTCCTCATGGCAGGATGGAAAAGTATCAGGAAAGGAGATTTTTTTACTGAATTTTTACTTATGTCTCTGGCAACCCTGGGGGCTTTCTTCCTGGGGGAATACCCGGAGGGGGTGGCTGTGATGCTTTTCTATGCGGTCGGAGAGTTGTTTCAATCGGCGGCGGTAAAGAAGGCGAAAGGCAGTATAAAGGCACTTCTGGATGTCAGGCCAAATGAAGCACTCTTATATCGGAACAATGAAGTCGTTGCCGTGCCCCCTGAAACGGTAGCCCCAGGTGAGAAAATTCAGGTCCGTACAGGTGAAAAAGTACCCCTGGACGGCGAATTGCTCTCAGAAAAAGCCTCCCTGAATACCGCGGCAATTACCGGCGAAAGCAAGCCTGAATTCCTGCGCACGGGCGAAACTGTATATGCCGGCAGCATCAACCTGGAAGGTGTGATTGAGATTCGCACCACCAGAGAGTTTCGCGACAGTTCTCTGGCAAGGATTCTTGATATGGTTCAGAATGCCACGGCGCGGAAATCCAAAACGGAACTATTTATCCGGAAGTTTGCCAGAATATATACACCCATAGTGGTTTTTCTCGCCCTGAGCCTGACCTTCCTCCCCTACTTTTTTGTTGAGGAATACGTTTTCAGCGAATGGTTGTACAGAGCGTTGATATTTCTGGTGATCTCTTGTCCCTGCGCCCTGGTCATTTCAATTCCCCTGGGTTATTTCGGGGGACTGGGGGCCGCATCCCGCAACGGCATCCTTTTTAAAGGTGCCTCTTATCTGGATGCCATAACAAAAGTTAATACGATTGTCATGGATAAAACCGGGACCCTGACCAAAGGAGTGTTCAGAATAAAAGAAATCAAAGCCATCCATCTTGAGGAACAGGAATTAATGAGCTATGTCATGGCGCTGGAAGAGCAATCTACCCATCCCATCGCCCGGGCCATTTTGGAATATAAAAAGGGAGTCCGTAATTATCAGGCCACAGGGGTAACAGAGATTGCGGGAAAAGGATTGAAAGGAAGGGTGAGCGAAACCACTGTCCTTGCAGGCAATAAATCCCTGCTGGTGTCGCATAATATTGAGGTGCCGGCGGAAACCGACGCCGTTGTGGAATCTATCGTTCTGGTTGCATTGGACGGGGTATTTGCAGGATATATTACAATTGCAGATGAATTAAAGGAAGACGCCAGGCTTTCCATACAGCAAATCCGGAAAATAGGTATCAAACACATCATGATGCTCTCCGGCGATAAAGATACTATCACCAGGAAAGTGGCTGAGCAGTTAGGTATCGATAGTGCAGAGGGGGGGTTACTTCCGGAAGCTAAACTTAAGGCAGTCGAAAAGTTGCAGGAAAATCCGGAGATTGTATTGGCCTTTATCGGCGATGGCATTAATGATGCCCCGGTCCTGGCTGCCAGCGATGTAGGGATCGCCATGGGTGGTCTGGGTAGTGATGTGGCGGTGGAGACGGCAGATGTGGTGATACAGACCGACCAGCCATCAAAAATTGTAAGAGCGATCAAAATAGGGCGCTCCACGCGGCATATCGTCTGGCAAAACATAGGCCTGGCTTTTACGGTAAAGCTCCTTGTACTCGCTTTGGGTGCCGGCGGGCTTGCCACGATGTGGGAGGCCGTGTTTGCCGATGTGGGCGTGGCACTACTCGCCATTCTCAATGCCGTCCGGTTACAGAGGATGCAATGGCGCTGAACTACAGAGTAGCCTAAGCGAATAAAGATAGGGCCGGGCCATATAAAAATTCTGAATGGGAAAATCTTTATCCCGCCCTGTCCCACACCCGCCATGTGGGGAAGAAAGTAAGGTGTTTTTCCTGCTGATCAGTTTAATAATTAGTATTATTTTTAGAGAAGGGTGAAAACTGATACCCGAAACCGGGAATAAAGGCTGCCACAGGATACAGACCGAATGAGGGCATCCGGCAGATAAAAATTGCTATTAATGAAAACATGCATCAATGTCCGCAGATAAATCCACACTTCCATCCAGGTCGGATCAGTTGTATCTTACCGACGGGGGCTTAGAAACCACCCTCATCTTTCTGCAAGGATATGATCTGCCCTATTTTGCTGCCTTCGATTTAATTAAAGACGAGGTAGGTTACAATGCCCTTAAGAAATATTACCGTGGTTATCTGGATATTGCAAAAGATTATAAAACCGGATTTATTTTGGAAAGTCCAACCTGGCGGGCCAACCCGGATTGGTTGGAAAAGATGGGCTATCCCAAACAGGCCATAATTGAGATCAACGCCAAAGCGGTTCGGCTTTTGGTTGAATTGAAAGGGGAGTATCTTGATCTACTTCCGGAAATTGTTATTAGTGGCTGTGTGGGTCCACGAGGTGACGGCTACAAACCAAAAGATAAAATGACGGTGTCAGAGGCAGAAGCCTATCACAAAATTCAAATGGCGATCTTTCGCAAGAGCCAGGTCGATCTTGTTTCGGCTATGACCATCAATTATGTTGAAGAGGCCATAGGGATCGCAAGGGCGGCGTCAGACCTGCAACTTCCCTTGGTGATCTCCTTTACGGTGGAAACAGATGGAAAACTCCCAGGCGGAAAGCGTTTAAAGGAAACCATTGATGAAGTGGATGGCAGCGTGCAGGAACCGCCCCTATATTATATGATCAATTGTGCCCATCCATCCCATTTTATAGAAGAAATGAAGGAAGGGGCCGGAGAAAAATGGGTGGGACGTATCAGGGGAATAAGGGCCAACGCCTCCTCTAAAAGCCATGCCGAACTCGACATGTCGACTGAACTGGACCGGGGTAACCCAAATGATCTCGGGAGAGCCAATAAAAAACTAAAGGAACTATTTGGGCAGCTGAATGTGTTTGGCGGATGCTGTGGCACTGATCCCGAACATCTGAAGGAAATAGCGCGGCAATTAACCGTTCCCTCCTATTAAACGAGTTTCTGACCAAATGTGAGGGTATTGCCAATTAAAGAGTACTTTTCCATTGAAGTTTAAAGACCCATTATTGATCTTGGGTCCTGACCATTTCCACCACAATCCATGACCGTCCTGTTTTAAATGAGTCTAATTATAAATAGCTGAATAACAGGTATTTATATTCATTCTACGGGCTTTCGTCCGTACCTTTATTTTTATTATTAAAAGCAGAAATCATGTCGATAAGAATAGGAAACAGTTGTACGAATTGTGAAAATTTAGGCGAGAATATGATGTGCAATGTGCACCGGGTTTTGGTAAATGAGAGTTATACCTGTGATAGTTTTGAAATGAGGGCTTCTATTAAGGACGACCCCAATTGCACGACTTGTTCCCGCTATCAGGGCCCCACTTGTGCCCACCCGCAAAAAGCGGCCCCGGAAATGCTCTGTTCCCATTGGGCACCGCAGAATGCTACCGCTTGAAAAGAGGTACCAATACTTTAAAAAAACCGGTTCATGGCAGAACCGGTTTTTTTTTATTTCCGTCGTTTAAATCTCTCCTTTTATTTATCTTATATCTGCTCTGGACATTTACCGGGATTCGGGAGAATTTGGATTCTTTCCCGAACTTATTTCGTACCAGTTGATCTTTCTTGTGATGTACATGGTGAATCCAAGAATGACTGCCAGACCGATGCTGCCTATTAACAGTGCATAATCCTGTACCTGAAGGGTAACATAAACAAAAGTATAAGTAAAACATAAAATAAGGACAAGCCCGGCCGTCTGTCTTCCGCTCCTGAGAATGGATCTCGCGTACAGCGCAATCATTCCAATGATGGAAATACTCGAAATCAGATAGGCAATGTCAAAATGGGTATGTTCGGAAATAGATACCAGCAGGGTATAAAATAATATAAGTGCGAGTCCGATCAGGATGTATTGAAAAGGGTGAACTTTCCTTTTGTTAAAGACTTCTACCAGAAAAAAAGTAAGAAAAGTGAGGGAAATGGTCAATAACGCATATTTCGCTGAACGAATGGACTTAAGATAGTCGTTCGTTGGCAATAACAAGTCTACGCCGAAGGCCGATTTTTTAAGTTCTTCCATGTCCCTGTTTCCGATAAAGAACTGGGGATAATTCCGATTGAGTTCCAGAACTTTCCACTCTGCTGAAAAACCATTCTTGTCAACTTTTCTGTGGTCAGGCAGAAAAGAGCCCGAAAAGCTGGGGTCCTGCCAGTCTGAAGTAACCACCACCTCTGTTTCGGTTCCCAGTGGAATAAATCCAAGATGCTGACTGCCCTGAAGCTGAAGTTGAAATTCGAAGGAGTGTCCTTTATCCAAAAGAGTATCCAGGACATGTTGCACACTCACTCCGGAAGGGATCAGGTAAGGGATATTTGAGCCTGGATCGACATCGCGTTCCTGGCCGTTCCATTTAAACGCCACTTTCTCTTTAATGCCCCTGAGGTCCGAAATGTGAATGGTTAAAAATGCTTCGTCAAGGAAAACATCATATGCCTCTAATTCTTTCAAATATTCGGCAATCTTGTCAAACTGTCCTGAGAAGGCGAGCTCGGAGTCATAGACGACAACTTCGTAAATCCCGCGATGCAGGCTTTTGGGTTCGACTTTTCCATTAATTTTTAATTTTCCCGGAAGAATATGGGCTGCTTCTCTGACAATTTTCTCCTTGCCCTCCTCCGTGAACTTTCTTTGAATGGGGATGGTTAACACCGGGCCATAAACATATTGCTCATTGGCCCACTTACTGCTAACTTCAGAAACAGACTGCTGCTGAAGGCTCTCCCGCTCCTGAATAACAGATTCCACGTAAGACATCGGGATCAGTAATAGAAGCATAAGAATAAAGATTGATAATAATTTTAAAGTGACTGAGCTGCGTATCGACTGACCCAGTCTCTCGAAGTAATTTCGGTTTTCCGATTCCATAATACTGATTGAATTTAAACAGTTTTGCAAGGTTCATTTGAAAAAAAATAAGCGCACTTTACTTTTGAGTTCTGATCAGGTTTTCTAGTGCCGTCAGGTGGGTCTCAAAGGCCTTTTTACCTTCCGCGGTGATAACATACGAAGTATTTGGCTTCCGGCCAATAAAGGCCTTTTTTACGCCTATAAAACCTTCTTTCTCGAGCGATTTAATATGGCTTGCAAGATTCCCGTCTGTAACTTCCAGGTACTCTTTAAGCGCATTAAAATCGAGGGAATTATTTACGGCCAGAGATGACATGATACCCAGACGTATCCTGCTTTCAAAAGCCTTGTGTAAATTCCCGATGATTGTTTTCATTTTTCGTACTTCTGATACATATAGATCCCATATATGATATGCATCACCCCAAATCCCAGTGCCCAAAACAGAAGTCCGTATCCTACAAAGGTAGCCGCCATGAGTCCCAAGATTATTTGAATGAGCCCCAAATATTTCACTTCTTCATAGGTAAATTTACTGGCATTGATCAAAGCAAGGCCATAAAACATCAAAGTTAACGGTGCCATCAGACCGATGAGCCCTTTAGACAATAGTACAAGGAGTAAGATACCACCACTAACCAGGGGAATAGCCATATGGACGACCAGTCTTTTTGCAGTGGCAGACCACAGTTTTATGCCATTTTTTTTCGATTTTCTGGCCGACAGGATCATGGCGGTACCAATAGCCATAAGTAAAATGACAGCTGCCAGAAGCAGGAGAGGCATATGATTGATCGTTTCCGTCGTATTCACAGCCTGGTAGGAGCCTGTATCGGTATCCGGTAGCAGCCATTTATTAATGACAACAGCTCCTGTCAGGGCATAGATACCGGCCATAATTCCGGACCAGCCGGTAAGGCTTAAAAAGCGGGTGGAGCGTTCCATAATGGAACGGATCTCAGTTATATCCTGGATATACTTCTCTTCAGATTCCATAAAAAGTACTTTGTGATTCAAAGTTACAATTTATTTTGATATGATCTTCAGGGAACTGAAATATTTATCTTCGGGAATGCCTTTGACCGTTGAATACTGCTGGTCGTTCCGCCGGCACAGGTCTTAAATAACAGAACCTCCACTCCCCTTATTACAACACTCTTTAAACAAAACCCGAAGGACATTAAAATTTTTTCAAAAAAAATACCTGAGATTTTATGTGAATTATGAGTAAATTAATGGGCTTTTATAAGGATCTATTAAAATTTAAAGACGGAAATGAAAAAAAAGACATTCAGTTCAAAATCAAGAAGAGATTTTATCAAATCAACGGCTGCGGTGACCGCAGGTATCTCCATTGTTCCGCGTCACGTGTTGGGGGGTCCCGGGTTTTTGGCCCCGAGTGATAAACTGCTGGTGGCAGGGATCGGTGTCGGTGGCAAGGGCGAAAGTGATATCGCCAATTTTGCGCAGACGGGAAAAGCGGACATAGCTTTTCTTTGTGATGTGGACGATTCCCGGGCTGCGGAGTCCATCGCCCGTTTTCCAAAAGCCAAATATTACAAGGACTGGCGGGAGATGTATGATAAGGAATCAAAGAATTTCGATGCAGTTTCTGTATCAACTCCTGACCATACCCATGCTATTGCAACCCTGCCCGCCATGCAACTTGGCAAAGCTGTCTACGTTCAAAAACCTTTGACCCATGATATCTACGAAGCACGACAGCTGACCGAGGCCGCCGTAAAATATAAGGTAGTGACCCAAATGGGAAACCAGGGTGCTTCCTCAGATGGCGTCCGCACCTTACGTGAGTGGTACAATGCCGGGATTATAGGAAATGTACATACAGTCTACTGCTGGACAAACCGTCCCGTATGGCCACAAGGAATTGCCTGGCCGACGGCCAAGGCAACACCACCCGCTGATCTCTCTTGGGATCTGTGGCTCGGAACGGCACCTTATAAAGATTACATCCCCGGCCTGGTCCCCTTTAACTGGCGTGGCTGGTGGGATTACGGAACCGGCGCCCTTGGTGATATGGGTTGTCACCTGGTCGAAGCACCTTACCGGGTATTGGATCTGAAATATCCGAAGGATGTACAGTGCAGCGTAGGAAGCGTCTATGTCGATGAATTTGAAAGGGGTTATTTTCCGGATAGCTGTCCGCCCTCCAGTCATGTAACGATGACCTTTCCAAAAACAGCAAAGACCCAGGGAGATGTTGTATTGCACTGGATGGACGGCGGTATACAACCTACCCGTCCGGAAGAGCTCGAACCGAATGAGATTTTTGGAGATGGCGGCAATGGCGTGCTGTTTATAGGAGACAAGGGCAAAATGATGTGTAGCACTTATGGCGAAGAACCCCGCTTGCTGCCGACCTCAAAAACTCAGGAAGTTAAGGTAAAACAGGAATTCGAACGGGTTGTCGGAGCAGTTGGTGGCCATTATGGCCAATGGGTTGAAGCTGCCATCGCCGGATATGGCAAAAAAGAGTTGAGTGCTCCTTTTGAAATTTCCGGACCATTAACAGAAACCTTATTGATTGCCAATCTGGCCATTCGTGGGGTTGATATCAGGAAGGAGATGAAAAGTGAAAAGGGAGACCCTTATTTTGAGTATCCCGCCCGCAATATCGAAATGACCTGGGATGCAGCCAATATGAAGGTGAGTAATATGGACGATGTCAACCAGTTTGTGAAGCGGGAATACCGCGATCCATGGACGTTGGGTTAATAGGAATCGTTTTATACTTAAAATAACCTGTCAATGCTGTTCTATTTTTATATGTGATTCATCAAAAAAGCGGAGCGACCCTCCGCTTTTTTTTTGAATCTGTTTTTGAGGTCCCAATAATTTATCGAAATTAAACATCAAAGCATATTCCGCTCATAAGACCATAACTGCCGATTATATCGTATTCTGATGTTCCATGGAAGAAAGCAAAACACCGCCCTAATCATAAATACCTTCCATAACTGACAATCAAAAATACCTCGCTCTTAGTAGTCATGGGGTGCCAGTTGATATTGGTGATGAGTCAGGGGAAATAGATCAGGTCAGCAAGATATCGGAGGGAATACGTTCAATGCAGTCTACAAAACGATCTGCATTTTGGAGGGTAAGACCTGCATGCAGGAACAAATGGTCAATCAGGATACCCGGTGTCAACTTCAAACCGGCGGCGATCTCTAAAAGATCCCATTATGAACTATCAACATTCGTATCATTCAGAAAATAGATCGTCCATTGCGCCTTTCGGACCGGTCATCCTGGCAAAACCGCAATTCAAAGTTCTGTCTTACCATAAGGAAACCAAATAATCATGGAAGAATCCCCCCTATTATTCCATGCGTAATAAGGAATCAGGATGAGTTGTTCTTCCCGAATTTGATCTCCTTTCCCGGACCTGGCCGGGAGGCTAATTTCTGGAATATGCTTCATTGGACCTTCTTTTATCGGCTCAATTCTCGTACATAAAGCGGCCGCTTGTTCATCGATAAAAAACCGCTGCACCGGACCATTATTATCGACGCCTTCCGCACAATATACCAGGGGACCCCGGGTGATAGCTGTCCTGTTTTTATCCGCTAAAACCAAATCATTCGCCTTGTTGAATTTAACCTGCATGGGGAGTTCAAGACGCACCACATCGCCGGACTTCCAATTTTTTTTAATGACTGCAAAGCCCTCTTCCATGCTTACGGATAGCAATTCTCCATTAACTTTGACTGAAAATTCACCTTTGCCGGGGTCAGTATAGCGATACAGAGAACCGGGAACAAACTGATTTCCGACCCAGGTTGGAATTCGTAACTTAAGAGTGAATTCCTGTTGTTTCCCAGGATCTATTTTAATTATAACGCTTCCGTCAAATGGGTAATTAGATTTCTGATGGACTTTTACCATCCCGGCCTTTAAGTTAATTTCTGTATGGTTACTCGCATAGAGTGTCACGTAGATTTCATCTTTCGTATGGGCATACATCATTCCGCTGACCTGCGGCAAGAGGCGTGCAAGGTTTGATGGACAACAGGCTGTATCAAACCATGGAGCCCTGCCTGCCTGCCCCTGATTAAAGGGAGTCAGGCCATCTGATTCCAGGGGATTAACGTAAAAGAATCGGTTACCATTCAGGTTCATTCCCGCCAAAGAATTGTTAAATAGAGCTACCTCTGCAACATCCATATACCTGGCATCTCCATGTTGCAGGAACAATCTGTGGTTAAAGAGCACATTTCCCACGGCTGCACATGTTTCATTATACGCTTCCTTATTTGGAAGTTCATATTCCGCTCCAAATCCTTCAATCCCATGAACGGCACCCAGACCACCTGTAATATGCATTCTGGTATCAACAATGTTTGACCAGATACTATTAAGCGCATTGTCATATGCTTTGTTATCGGTAAGGGCGCCTACGTCTGCCATTGCTGCGTACATGTAGGTTGCGCGAACCGCGTGCCCGACTGCGGCGGTCTGCTGCGAAACCGGCAGGTGTTGCTGCGCGTAGGTTGGTGACATGACCCCTTCCCCTTCAGGAATAAATGTTTTGCCGCGTATATCGAGAAATTTTCTGGCCATGTCCAAATAAAGCGGTTTAGCTGTGGCATGATAAAGTTTTACCAGGGCCAGTTCCAACTCCTGATGACCGGGTGCCTGATTAACGGCTTTGCCACCGTTATAATTTGGGTCTCCCTCAAAAAAAACCTTATTGATATGGGCTGCATTTTTCTCGGCGATTTTTAACCATGCATCCTTCCCTGTTGCCCTGTAATAAGCTATTGCGGCTTCGTACATATGGCCCATATTGTAAAGTTCATGACTATGTAAAACAAAGGAATAAGGCCTATCGCCCATACCGCCACCGCCCCAGTGGTCATGATCTTTTGAAACCCCGGTGATATGGGCTTCATATAAATATCCGTCCTCTTTCTGTGCCTTTCCAACGATATCGATAATCCGGTCCAGACGCTCCTCCAATTCCTCATTGGGGTTTTCCACTAGGGAGAGGGCTGCACCTTCCATGACTTTATAAAGATCTGAGGCAATATATCGGTGCGGAAACGGCAGACTGGTGGAATCTCCCTTTAAAAAATTCGCGGTTTTCTCAAGATTTTCGACGGCAGGCCTTGTTTTATCAAGTGCGAAAGGTACCAGAGTATCAGCCTGTATCTTCAGCCGGGGTTTCCAAAAAGTGTCTTCGAGACTTACTTCATTAAACATAACCGCTTGTAAATGTCCTCTGGTGTTGTCATCTTTGATTTCGCTGTTTTCAGAAGCTGCGTCCTTACAGTTTACAAAAAACAGGCAGGCACCAAGAACGCTCATCCCGTTCAGTATTTTTCTCCTTCTTATCATATACAAATTACTAGTTGATGTTATAAGTAGGAAATTGCGAAATTCGCAATGTTGTACAGCCATAGGGCACCAATGTAATCTCCTGAATTAAACCTTGTTCTGCCGGATAGTTTCCCCAAAAAACAGGGAAATGGGGAACCCCGCGGTCAGCTTTCCACTCAGGTATTCTGATACCCTTCAATTTAAGTGATACCGGGGCCTTTTCCAGGTTCCATGGGTAGCTCCCGTCCCATTCATTCTCTACCACTTCAATCGTATTTGACATACTGTCAAGAACTTTTTGTATCAATCCATAATTCCACGGCTGTTTAGGGAAGACTTCGGTGAATTTTTTATACCCATCTCCCCTATCCCTGGTCTTTTCTTCGCCTTCAACTTTTAAGGCAAAAACCAAAGGCCCCCTTTCGACCGCGGTAGAGAATTCATGCCATCGTGATGTAGTGAGTTGCATTGGGAGTATTAAACTAATGGCATCTCCGTTTTTCCATTCCCTATTTATTCTGGCAACCTGGTTCCGGACATCAGCTTCTACTTCTTTTCCATTAATAATGACAGAGACATCTTTTGACCAGACCGGAATACGGAGATGAAAAGAAAATCTGGCATCCTTTGACAGATCAAAACGAAAATTGACACTATCTCTGAATGGAAACCCGGTGGTTTCAGTTATTTGCAGGTCAACGTTGTCCGCTACCTTTAGTTTTACTGTGCTGGGTGCATACTGCAATGCAGCGACGCCTCCTTGCGGGGTGGCATAGAATAAGTTCTGGACAAATTTTGGCCATGACTGATGCATATTGGTCGTACAACAGGGATAGCCGGTGAGTGTTCCAAAAACGAAGTCAGTGCCCTTGTGCCCGTTGCTTTGAAAGGAGCGGTCCATTCTGTCGCTTATTTCTATCTGATTCGCCGCCTGAAAATATTGTCTGGAGGTATAATCGTCAGAGGCCTGTGTCGGTAGCGCATTGTAGGTAATTTTTTCAAGCAGATCGGCAAACTCCATATCTCCGGTTATTTTCACCATCGTTTCCAGCGAAAACATTTCCTCGGAGATGGAGCAAAATTCGATTCCTTGTATCGGATTTGTGCCGTGAAGTGGTTCGTCTCCCCCATACATCCCTTGTGCCTGTCCATGATATTTTTTAATATCCTTCAGGGCCTTTTTTACCGCAGCCATATGCTGTGGATCTCCATCTTTCTGATAGGCCACTATGGGCTCTTTCAGCCCCTGCGCAAAATTAACTGTATGAAGTCCACCGATTTTGGAAACCGTAAGGGAATTAATTTCCGTTGAATCAAAGGGATACCTCTTCAATTTGTCATAATACCATACTTCTGAAGGGTCATTATAGTTCTCCTGATTCAAAAAGATGGTTGTCCATGGAAAGGTTTGTTCCTGGATCAGATCCCCGAGATCCAATAAGAATTTATCTCCTGTAATATGATACAGCCAGTATACAACCTGCAGGTTATCGCCCCCCCTCCTGTTGGCCCAGAGCGTCAAATGGTCCAATGGTGTTTTGGGGAGTTCTTTGAGCTGATACCTGAAATATTTCGTGAGTGTTTCTATAACACGCTGATCTCCGGTGGCGTTATAATATTGTTGCAGTATCTTCAGCATCACCATCTTTGGCCACCAGTCCCTGCGCTGGCCCTTTTGCAATCCCGGCTCATGATCCGGTTCCTGCGCAAATGGCACAGGACCTATATATCCTTCTGCGGTTTGGTTGTTAATGGTCCAATCGACCCATTTTTGAACTTTTGCTTTCAACGCTTTATCTTCAAGTATATAAGCCAGCGGCAGGAGCCCATCTATCCAATAAGGCCCTCTTTCCCATCCATCGCCATCCCCCCCCCAGCCATCCATTCCTGGGGCCAACCACTTCCGGGTAGATTTCATCGAGGTTCCCGGTCATTCCTGAAGCCATGGCCTGTAGTTGTTCCTTTAACCAGCCATTAGGCTTAATGGCGCCAAGAGGTAATTCTATATAAGGTGATTCCTTTAAAGGCGACCTTCCGGCAACATAATTGGAAGTCGGAACAGCGGCTTCTTTCATTGGGGAATCCTCCGTCTTTTCGCCCTCGATACAGGACATTATCACACTAAAGACCAACAGTATTGGTATAATT
Organism: Zeaxanthinibacter sp.; assembly: GCA_041743425.1. Classification (GTDB taxonomy): domain Bacteria; phylum Bacteroidota; class Bacteroidia; order Flavobacteriales; family Flavobacteriaceae; genus JTS-RE37. The sequence continues at coordinate 41,009 of JBGTMS010000118.1, forward strand.
ATTCTCATTCTATCAGAAATTTTAAAACACCTTGAACTACTTTTCGCAACCTGTTATTTCGAATTCAGCCAGACGACCAATGCAACCATATATCTGTGAGTCCTTGCCAAATAGGGTATGGTCGCAATAGATTTTTCCATGACTCCCATGTTGGCCTTGCCCGTAATCTTAACACTACCGCTAAGGTAGTAACCCTGAAGGTTCTTAAAAAAAAGGATGTTAAAGATAAAAGTACCTCAAAAAACGGGGCTTTCTCTAAACTTCTGCTTCAGATACCTCCCAACAATTGCTGCTTCCCGGTTTTAACTTTCAAATATAAATTTCTAAAATTGACTTGATATCCATACACCTTATTTTATATCTAAGGATTGAAATTTAAAGTGCTTGTTTATCCCTACGGAAATTTTTTTGACCTCTTCACTTTTATTGTCAGTGTATACGTATCCCATAGAAATCATTATACAACCTTTGATTTCCCCTTCCAGCCATTTCGTACATATAAATGGCGTAATGATCTGAATAGAAGTGGAATCCGCTATCTGTAATTCTCACTATTATAGTACCTCTTCAAAAAGTTCTGCAAGCTTCATAAAGGGATAGCAATGGCCATCACGACAGAATTCTTTCTAAAGACTTCCCCGAAGGTAACTTTTGCATGGGGGACGACGGACAGTGCTATGTTGACTTTCCACATACTTCATCCTGTTCAGACAATGGACTTAAGATTTTGGTCATTTCTTTAAACATTATGGTTAGCGATCGGTCCGGATATGGAAATAGATTTGCACTATCAAAAACAATTAATCTCAAAACCAATAATAAAAATGAGCGCATTACATCTGAATACAAGGAAAATTTCAAGGGTTATCCTTCCAATTGCAGGACTACTTCTGATAATAGTTATCATATTGGCTTTTACAACATGGGATAACACCACAGATGAGGTAGAGACAGCGGTGTCGGCTATCCCAGTGGAAGTAGCGACACCAGTCTATAAAAAAATAACTGAATGGGATGAATATACAGGAAGATTTGAAGCCAGCAATCGGGTGGAGGTCCGCGCTCGTGTGAGCGGATTTCTGCAAAGTGTCGAATTTGCGGATGGTCAGGTGGTGAGTAAAGGTGAGGTGCTGTTCGTAATTGATGACCGCCCTTTTAAAATCGCACTCGATGAGGCAAACGCAAATTATGGACAGGCACTGGCTTCTTTAAAGACTGCAAAAGATAACTATGACCGGGTAGAATCACTGTAGAAATCCGGGGCCGTGTCCCTTGAAGAATACGAAGGTCACATTCCAATTAAAAATCAAAGTATTTTTTATAAAGCATTGATATCCTTCAGAACTTCTTCCAACTGCCTTATCGGTTTTTTGAAATTTCTATTATTTTCGGCTAGAACTGCGGCCGCACAT
>JBGTMS010000119.1:0-2118 GCA_041743425.1 Zeaxanthinibacter sp.
GCGGTTGCCATCCATCCTGCCACCGATGACGCTCAGTGAAGCCCTGGAAACAACCAAGATACATAGTGTGGTGGGTAAGATCAGAAACATGGGCCTGATGAGCCAGCGACCGTTCAGAAGTCCGCATCACACCATCAGCGATGTGGCCCTGGTAGGAGGCGGCACCTATCCGCAACCGGGAGAAATATCTTTATCTCACAATGGGGTCCTTTTTCTGGATGAATTACCTGAATTTAAACGCGGGGTTCTCGAGGTACTGCGCCAGCCGCTGGAGGATCGGGAAGTCACTATATCACGGGCCAAATTTACCGTGACTTATCCGAGTAGTTTTATGTTGGTTGCAAGTATGAATCCAAGTCCATCCGGCTATTTTAACGATCCGGATGCACCCGTTACTTCATCTCCAATGGAAATGCAACGGTATTTGGGGAAGATCTCAGGACCGTTACTCGACCGTATCGACATCCATGTAGAAGTAACCCCGGTGCCTTTTGAAAAGCTTTCCGAGGACCGGAAAGGGGAGGGGAGCATCACGATCCGGGAGCGGGTTACGCGGGCTCGGGAATTACAAACAAAGCGATTTGCAGATGCTGTCACGGCCTCCGGAAGAAAGCTCGGCGTCCATTACAATGCGCAGATGGGGAGCAGGCAGGTCCGGGAGTACTGTAAACTAGACGAATCCTCCAAGGCACTTCTGAAAAATGCAATGGAACGCCTGAACCTTTCGGCAAGGGCTTATGATCGTATCTTGAAGGTAGCGCGGACCATTGCCGATCTGGAAGGCGTCACGGCTATAAAAGGCGATCACATCGCGGAGGCCATTCAGTATAGGAGTTTGGATAGGGAAGGGTGGTTGGGGTGATCGTTAGCGCCAATTTACAAGCAACTGATCCTAAATAATCATGGATAGGAAGTCGACCTTTTCAATAAATGTATGGTGTAATTACAATTTATAAATTAAAGGTGTTTTGTATTCTGAATCCTACTATTCCGGTATTCACCAGATGGCTGAAAAATACCCTGATTATACTGTTTCTTTTTCTGGCACTGGACATCATAAATGCCAGGCACCTTGACCCAATGGCCTGCCACAAGACTTATATGAGAAATTTGAAATCGTTTTATTAGGCCGATTAAGGCCAGTATGCCTGAAAAGCATATATTGTTGATCTAATCATTTTTTTTCAACCCCTGGATCACAACATTCCCGGTGCCCGAACGGTCACAGGGATAACTGAATGCCTTTACTGCTTCTTCAGGGTCGTTGATGGTTTCATAGAATTTATCAAGGAAGTTGATAGTCTGACTTCTGTAACTCTCGCTCAACAAAGCGTTATTACCATATACAGAATATATAGCCTCTTTCAATTGGTTAAACTGATCAATGACCGGCGTGAATTCATTCATGTCAGGAATGCAGTTTCCCCTGTACCGTCGATGTCGGGTGGATTGTATACGCAATTCCGGTGCAGGGTTGGCATAGGGTGCCTGGACGATCCCCGCATGGTCAAAATCATAGGGAACCGCAGAAGGGAGGCTTTTGGGAGGTGCAATCAGCTTTATATTCTGCCGGAACTGTATAGACCAATCCGTATTTCCGATCATATACTGGAAAACAGCCATCTTCAGGAAATCTTCCTTCTGGGTGTTCTCCGGTCGCAACCCCTGCGTTTTAATGCTATTCGCGCCATTTCTGCGGGCCATTTGGTCTTCATCCTCCAGTAAGATCCCATAATAGGGATCTGAGGCCTTGCCCTTTACGCTTTCCCGGTATACAACCTTTACCAGTCGGGCCATAAAACTTTTTGGGGTGACCAGGTTGTACACCTTGTAGACCAGGTATTCATGGACCAGATACTCATCACCGCGGCAAGGGGTAACCAGCTTCAATTTATCCTGTCCATAAAAAATGGAATGTCTGGGTGTATGGATGGAATCGAAATTCAGAAGGATAGGAGGATATTTGCAATTAGCCGTTATCTTCCGGAAATGTCCCCTTGTCTTCGCCCTAAGCGGGATATGCACTGTTTCTCCACTATCCTGATAGGTAACAGAGGCCGGGTGATAGGGTGATTCGTCTCCCCGGTCCCGGAATAAGTTTTTAAGGTCGGCATGAAG
>JBGTMS010000120.1:0-3108 GCA_041743425.1 Zeaxanthinibacter sp.
GAGATGCATAAGATAATTATAGTTTGGTCTCGGATCCCTGTGGCTTAATTTAAAGGGAGACAGGAGACTCCGGCTTGTAAGCCCAACTATAACCCTTACCCATTGATCCGTGCCGGGATGGAATTACTGATTCCCGGATAATCAGATACAAGGTAAAGAAAAAAATTCACCTTCAACCCTTTTTTTTATTGTGATCGACAGTCAGTAAACGTAAGCCACAAATACCGACAATTTGTGCGGGGGACTCAGCTGGAAGGATCAGATTATTCTGTCATTTCTCGAGCCTTACCGGCCTTGTTCCATTCCTCAAGCACCGCATAGCCAGTTTGCACAATAAGCTCAAGGATTTCTTCAATGTCCCTGACGGACGTTCTGAAATTTACAATGCATGCCCGAAGACAATACATCTCCCTGATCACTGCATTGGACAGAAAAGCCTTCCCTCCTTTTTGCAAAGCATTGAGTAGGGCTTCATTCAATTTATTGAGATACATTGTTTTTTCAGGAAGGGACAGATCCACGTCAGTTGGAATAAACCGAAGGGTTGTGATGCTTAAACTTTGACTAACGGCTTCCAGATCAGGATGTTTCTCTGCCAACTGGTACATTAGCCGTGATAGCTCAATATCCTCTCTTATCGATTTTAAATAGCCTGATTTCCCGATCTGACGAAAGGTGAGCCATATTTTTAAAGCTCTGAATCCCCGTGAATTCTGAAGTCCGAATTCGTAATAGTTTGTCGCAGGGATCTCTTCGTTTTTATTAAAGTTATAATAGACCGGATGTGAACTGAAGGTGTCCCTCAGGTGCTTTGCATTTTTTACGAGAGTACAACCGGCTTCAAGTGGCATGTACAGCCACTTGTGAGGATCAAGGGCTATAGAATCCGCATCCTCCATTCCGGCAAATAAAGAACTAAATTCAGGGATCCCCGCTGCCGGAATACCATAAGCCCCGTCTATATGAAACCATAGATCATTCGCCCTGCATATGTCTGCAATGCTCCTGAGATTGTCAACCGCACCCGTACTGACATCCCCCGCGGTACCAATCACCATAAAGGGATGCCATCCGTTTATAAGATCTTCTTTCAATGCCTTTTCAAGAATGGCAGTATCCATTTGGTTGTTCCCATCCACGGGTATCCAGCAGATGGCATTGGTTCCCAGTCCCGATAGTATCGCTGCCTTCTCTATCCAGGTATGGGTCGTTTGAGGACAATATACCCGGAGTCTCTGGGCCCCAGGCTCCTTGTCCGCCGCAGTTATCTTTGCATTTCTTCCGGCAAGAAAAGCGGTAATATTGGCCATATTTCCACCGCTCACAAGAATTCCGCCGTATTCCGGAGACAGACCGATGAACTGAGCGAGCCATCGGATCGTCTGTTTTTCGATTTCAGTTGCTACCGGACTCAGGATCTGGGCTCCTACATTCGGATTGACAGTTGCGGCCAGCAAGTCGGCCAGGGCACCAAGGGGCGCTGCAGAAGCGGTGATATATCCCATAAATTTCGGATGGCCGTTGAGCAAAGAATGATCAAATAGCAATTTGGTGGTGTCAGATACCAATTGGGCCGCACTACTTCCTTGTTCAGGGATATCTGACGGGCCAAGGAGATGCTGCAGGTCCTTTACGGAATCTCCCGGTGTCACAGGCCGGTCCCTGACAGTGGCATTAAATTCGGCTATGGCATCAATCAGGGCATAGCCGATCTGTCTGAATTCTTCCTTCTCTATTTCTATTGGATTCTCCCTGAACCTGTTCATTGATCTATCAATTGAATGAGGTTAATTAATAGCACCTTAGATGTTTTTTTAAAAGATGAAATTTCTGAAGAAACATCCCCAGCTGAAAGTTACTTCTTTACGATAATTTAACCCAGTATTTTATAGCATTTCCCTCCGGATGTTGCTCCCGCTGAGCGACCTATACAAACTTTCAGATACGCTCCGGTTGGTTATAAATCATCTACCCGGAAACATTCGGCTGTATGATTAGGATTGGCCATAGATCTGATTGCCATGTCTGGTATTCCCTTCATTATTCTGACATCTCCAAATAATCAACCGCGAGGTTCGCCAGGGCAATGACCCCTGTCAGGAAACCGCTTTCATCCAAATAGAAGTCGGGAGTGTGATGGGGAGCCGCATCCTTGGGATTTGTGCCTTCGGGCATTCCTCCGATATAAAAATATAAACCTGGTACTTCATTCGCGAAGAAGGAGAAGTCCTCGGCACCGGTTTCAGCCGGGACGAGAATCACATTGCCTTCTCCTGCCGATTTTTTAAGGGAAGGAAGCATCTTCTCTGTGAGTTCCACATGGTTGAAAGTAACCGGGTAATGGGAGGAATAAGGAAGTTCGACAATGGCTTCCGCCCCGTTTGCTTCAGCGGTTTTAACAGCTATTTGATTTATGCGTTCAAATATCATCTTTTCATCGGCAGCACTCAGTGTTCGGACAGTTCCCAGCATTTCTACTACCTCAGGAATGATGTTGGACCTATTCCCCCCGTGAATGGCGCCGATGGTCACTACGGCAGGATTTTCCGTAATGTTTACGGATCGACTGACGATGGATTGCAGGCTGGTAATGATCTGCGCTGCGGTGAGCACCGGATCGACAGAGGACCAGGGTTCCGCTCCGTGTGATGAGGTCCCTTTCACTGTGATTTTCAAATCGGCCACCCCGGCGAACATGCCTTCCGGGCGGTAGGTAATTTTTCCTGATTCCACTTTTGAATTGATATGGAGTCCGAAGATGGCATCTACCGCGGGGTTTTGAAGAGCTCCTTCCTTTAACATCAGTTCTGCTCCGCCTTCTTCGCCTTTTGGGGCACCTTCTTCAGCAGGTTGAAAAATAAATTTGACCGTACCCCTCAGGTCTTTTTTCAACCCTGTCAATATTTCCGCGACCCCCATGAGCATGGCAACATGGGAATCGTGACCACAGGCGTGCATTACAGGCGTTGATTCGCCATTGTATTCCATGGTCGCTCTGGAGGCGAAAGGGACTTCCGTGCGTTCAAGTACAGGGAGCCCGTCCATGTCTGCCCGCAAACCAACCACCGGTCCCGGCCGGCCTCCCTTGAGTATACCGATCACACCGGT
>JBGTMS010000121.1:0-20474 GCA_041743425.1 Zeaxanthinibacter sp.
AATCCGGGCAAAAGATTCTGAGGTAGAGATCGTATTAAAACAATCGTCATTTCTCCCTTGCTCATAAATAGTAAACTGGGAGGCTGAAAGACCGGGTACAGGTTTCCCGTCACTGTCTGATACCTTGAAAAAAATGGATACTTTTCCCGGTAGCGTCGTATACTGGTCCTGAATGGAGAGTACCAGGTCGTTTTCTCCGAGGTTAAGGCATTCGTCCACAGGTTTGCCCTGTCCAAGACCTCCGTCGTTAATATCAAAATTAACATCATCATCGGCATTGCCGCAGGAGAAGAATAAGGTTATTATCAAAAGAGAACCAAGGCAATTTCGAAGTTTGTTCATTTCCATATAGTTTTTTGTTCATCATAAAAACGGACAAAACAGAATTAAATTATAGGCAGGAATAAATTCTTTATATTTCTCCAACTCCGAATGTGTATTTATTTTGTAGTTTAACTTCCCGTTATAAATACCTAACGTATTCAGGATGAGAAATTGTATCATTTTATGTGTTTTATTCCTGTCGGTTCTGAGTGCTGCCAGTCAGGAGACCAGCGTTGCGGAGCGACTTGGATACCCGGCCGATTCTAAATTACTGATTATCCATGCCGATGACCTGGGTGTGAGTCATTCTGAAAATGCTGCCAGTATTACCGCCCTGGAAAACAGTCCTGTAAATTCTGCAAGTATCATGGTTCCCTGCCCCTGGTTTCCGGAAATTGCGGCCTATGCAAGGCAGCATCAGGACACAGATTTAGGGCTGCATCTTACCCTTACCAGTGAATGGAAACATTACAAATGGGGCCCTGTAACCTCGCATGATTCGGTGCCCGGGCTGCTAAACCCGGAAGGGTATTTTTATTCGGCGGTAGATAGTCTTATAAAATCTGCGACGAGAGAAGAGGTGGAGCAGGAAATGCGCAATCAGGTTAAAAAAGCCTATCGCGCCGGAATAGATGTAACCCACCTGGATGCCCACATGGGTGCAGCTGTGAGCACGCCAGAATATCTCGCAGCTTATATGAAGTTGGGAAAGGAATTTCGTTTGCCTGTCTTGCTTGACGCGAGGGTCAACAGTATCGAATTGAGTGAGATAAAGGAAATGCTTGGCGATCAAACTGTGATAGTATCCGGTATACCCACAATTCTTCCGGAAAATGTAAAAAGTGGAAGCAGGGAATTTTATGCTGATTTGTTCCGGAATTTGAAGCCTGGATTGCATTGCCTCTTGATCCATCTTGCTTATGACAACGAGGAAATGAAAGCAGTTACGATAGATCATCCGGATTGGGGTTCGGCCTGGAGACAGGCTGATTATGACTTTTTTACCAGTCCTGAATGTGCACAGCTTCTGAAGGAGCAGAACATTATTACAATTACGTGGCGGGAATTACGGGACAAGGTGGTTCGAATGGAAAAATAAAACAAGGAATTATTGTGGATTGGTTGATATATCTCTGAATCAGAGTTGACCGGGTCTGCTTCCCGAAAGTGCTGTATTGCCATGCGCAGCAAGACTGATATAGCTTCATAAGGGGAGATTATAAGGCTGCGATAACTGCAGGAGTAGCCCGTCACCTATAGCCCACAATTCTCTGTAACGATAAATTTGATGCCTGATGCAGATTATTCAAAGTGCGGATTATGAGACCATGAGTGCCTTGGCTGCGGAATCAGTGATGGCGGCCATAAGGGAATCCCGCAATCTTCTTCTTTGCGCTGCCACGGGAAAATCCCCTGAAGGTTTATATGAAGCGCTGGCGGTAAAAGGACGGGAAGAACCAGATTTGTTCGACGACTTGCGGGTGATCAAACTGGACGAATGGTACGGACTCCCGCCGCAGGATCCGGGTAGTTGCGAATATTATCTGCAGCTTCGAGTAATCGGGCCTTTGAATATATCCCCTGATAACTATATTTCCTTTACAGGCAACACGGAGGAGCCGAAAGTAGAATGCCAGCGCATAGAAACAGCCCTTAACGGGGCCGGTGGAATTGATATCTGCATTCTGGGATTAGGAAAAAATGGACATATCGGATTTAATGAACCCGGGACAAATCTTTCAGCAGGCATTCACCTTTCCCGGCTGTCTGAATCCTCAAAGCAGCATGTCATGATAGGTAAAACTGTTTATTCACCGGAAGCCGGCCTGACACTGGGGATATCAGCTATTTTACAATCCAAAAAAATAATATTCCTGGTAAGTGGTGCAGGAAAGAGGGAGGTACTTAAAGAGCTGCTAACCGGAAAGATAAGTACCATGCTGCCTGCCTCTTTCTTATGGCTGCATCCTGCTGTGGAGTGCTATATAGACAACAAATGCCTGGATTAGGCTTTGCTAACCTTGTAATGGTCATGCCATTCATTCACTATCAAATTTCCAGATTGTATACGGGCGGAATTAAATGTTAAAATGAAATCCGTCATTGTTAAAATAGAGGATTTAGGCTGTATTTTTTGATACCTTGTTGAACCCAGGACCATTTTCAAGTTGACTGAATTATGAACATCTTACTTTTCGGAGTTACAAAAGACATTGTGGGCAGTGGCTCTATAAGTCTTCCACTTTCCAGTGCGAATCGGCTCAAGACCGTAGGGGAACTCAAGGAATTCCTCAGTAATACATATCCGGCGTTGACCAAACTGTCGTCCATGGCAATCGCGGTTAATAATGCCTATGCGGCGGATACAACTAAAATTGATAACTTTGATGAAATCGCTTTGATCCCTCCGGTAAGCGGAGGCTGAAAAAAACTCATTTTAGTTAGGACAATAAATCCCCTGCATGGGAAAATTATTCTGCGTTAAATACCTTTGGAGGAGTTGAAATAGCTGACTTCGCTGTTCAGATTGGGGCGGTTATGTCATCAATACCGAAGGATTTTGGGAAGAAGGAAGTATGTTAATAGATAATCATAACAGACACATTAATTACCTGAGACTGGCGATTACAGATCGTTGCAATTTAAGGTGCAACTACTGTATGCCGTCTGAAGGCATTGATTTTGCGGGAAAGGAAAAGCTGTTTACCACAGAGGAACTTTGCAATCTCAGTAAATTGCTGGTAGACCGTGGTATTGATAAGATACGTATTACGGGAGGGGAGCCTTTCGTAAGAAAAGACCTTATGCAGCTACTGCGATTTCTAAGCGGGCTGGAAGATTTAAAAGATATTTCCATCACCACCAATGCCACTCTCATTGGTCCCTTTATAGACGAGCTGAAGCAGCTTGGGATCCTCAATGTGAACCTCAGTATGGATGCTATCCAAAAGGATACTTTTGAAAGCATTACCAGAAGAAAGCATTTTGATACGGTGCATACCAACCTCTTCCGGCTCATTCATGGCGGATTTAATGTGCGTGTGAATTGTATTGTTCTTCAGGATCAGAACATTCAGGAAATCCTGCCCATGCTGGAATTACAAAAAAATTATGAGATCTCCGTGCGCTTTCTGGAGGAGATGCCTTTTAACGGCGGTTCGAAGAGCTTTGATAAGATCCGGTGGGATTATAAGCGCATTCTGGCACATATCAAGGAAAAATATCCGGATTGCCGCCAACTTGAATCTCCGGCTACCTCTACTTCAATCAATTACAAAATAGAAGGACACAAAGGATCTTTTGGCTTAATTCCTTCCTTTAGCCGTACGTTTTGCGGGACTTGCAACCGATTGCGGATAACCGCCACAGGTGACGTAATCACCTGCCTTTATGGAAAGCCCAAACTCAATCTCAGGGAACTTATTCGTGAGGGTGCGCCGGAAGTGGAGATTATTTCTGCCCTGGAAAACGTGATTGGCCAAAGAGCCAAAACAGGCTTTGAAGCCCAAAAGGAATATTCTGGCGTATTTGCAAATTCAATGACTTCGATAGGAGGTTGAACTTATTATCTGCTGTTATATATTTATACCATGAAAAACTTTCAAAACAGGAGAGAATTGTTGGGGTTGGTCCTTTGTGGAGGAAAAAGCACCAGGATGGGTGAGGACAAAGGCATACTTGAATATCATGGGATACCTCAGAGGGATCATGTATACCGGCTTTTATCAAAGCTCTGCAGTCGTACTTACTTCAGCATTCGCGAGGATCAGTTACAGGAAATTCAGGATCATTCGCTTTGCATACTTGACAGGAATGAGTACAAAGGGCCCTATAATGGATTGTTAAGTGCCTATGCCTCATATCCTGAGGCGGCCTGGATGGTTCTGGCATGTGATCTGCCGCTGATGGATCTGGCAACACTGGATTTACTTGTGGCCGGCAGGGACCGTACTAAGGTGGCCACGGCTTTCGCCACTTCCGAAACGGGACTACCTGAGCCACTCGCGGCAATTTGGGAACCTGAAGGTCTGGCAAGATCCATTGAATTCCTGGCTTCCGGTCGTGTCACCTGCCCCCGCAAATTTCTGATCGCAGAATCACCGAAGCTCGTCTTTCCTGAAAATGACAGCGTCCTGATGAATGCGAATTCAAAGGATGATTACCAAGAGATATTGTTTAAATTAGAGACTCCTTGAATCCTAACCGTTACATACGACAGACCATCCTCCCGGATTTTGGAGAAAGTGCCCAGCAAAAACTTAAAGCTTCCAGGGTACTGGTAGTCGGAATCGGTGGTTTGGGAATTCCCGTCGCGGAATATTTGAATGCCATGGGCGTGGGTACCCTGGGCTTGGTTGATCAGGACGTGATTGCACTTTCCAACTTACAGCGACAGACATTATACACGGAGGAGGAGATTGGCAGTTCCAAAATAGAAGTTGCTGTCAGGAGATTGAGGGCCAGGAATTCGGAAACGCGTTTTGAGGTCTTTGACAGCTATCTCGTCCGGGAGAACGCGATAGAAATAATTCAATCCTTTGATCTGGTGATTGACGCATCCGATAATTTTCCCACCCGATATCTTATAAATGATGCCTGTGTAATATTAAAGAAACCATTTGTATCCGGGGCCATCCATGGATTTGAAGGTCAGCTCAGCGTCTTCAACCATCTTGGAGGCCCTACCTATCGTTGCCTGTTTCCGAATATGCCACTGCCGAACGAAATCCCGGATTGCGAAACCAACGGGGTCTTGGGCGCAATCCCGGGAATCATTGGCACCCTTCAAGCGCTGGAAGCTGTAAAAATCCTTGCAGCCCTTGGTGAACCATTAACAGGTAAATTGCTCATATTTAATGGCTTGAATCAAAGTTTCCATAAAATTTCTTTTCAACTTGTTCCCGGGAACCTGTTGATCTCTGAATTGTCGGAATCCTACGGAGGTTTGGATTGCTTTACATCAACCACCGTCAGTTTAGCGCAACTCCACAAACTTATCCAACAGGGCCAGGCCTTGCAGGTTATCGACGTGAGGTCAGCGGCTGAGGTCCTGACAAATCCCTTCCCTGGAGCGCTTAATGTGCCCATTAATACTTTGGAAACCCGGTATAAGGAAATCAACTTTGATATGGAAATTTACTGCATATGCCAGACAGGAAAAAGGAGTAACACGGCAGTAACCCTTCTTCAGGATCGCACACCAGGCTGTCGGGTATTTCAGGTAGCCGGTGGCGTTGGTAATTTCCGAATGGCCTGAATTTGATGGCTTTAATTAATTCTGCATTTTGAATTGGCTAAATCATGGTTTGCAGCAGCACTTTGCAAAGCCTTCGATAGCAGTAAAACAATACTAGAAGAATGTCCGGAATGATCACTTATAGGAAGGCGTACGACCTGGTTCTGCAACACTCCGGGAACTACGGAGTTGAGGCAATAGCCCTAAAGTCGGCTACAGGCAGAATCTTATGTGACGAGGCGATTGCGGACAGGAATTTTCCACCATTTAACCGTGCAACCAAAGACGGGATCGCCTTGAATTTCAAGACCGCTAGTGATGGGCAGGAAGCGTTCAGGATTCAGGGAATATTAGGCGCCGGCGCCCGGCCAATGCCCCTTGAGGATCCAACGAGTTGTATGGAGATTATGACGGGCGCCGTAGTGCCTGAGGGCGCTGACACAGTGATCATGTATGAAAAACTGAATATTGAAAACGGCTATGCTTATATCAAGGAGATGCCAGGAAAAGGAGCCAATATTCACAGTGCCGGAAGTGATGCTGAAATGGGTTCCTGTCTTATACCTCCAAATTCGGTAATAACTCCGGGAATAATGGGGATTCTTGCTGCAATAGGTAAAACACATCCGGTGGTCAAAAAACTTCCAAAAATTTTACTTATATCAACAGGAGACGAGCTGGTAGCTATAGACCAGCAGCCCACACCTTATCAAATCCGTATTTCAAATACCTATTCGCTGCATGCCGCCCTGAATTACTGGGGTATTCATCCTCTTGCCATCCACCTTGCGGATGATAAGGACATCATCCGTCAAAAACTTGTTTATGCAATGCAGGAAATGGATGTACTGCTTATAAGTGGAGGGGTGTCAAAGGGAAAATTTGATTTTATCCCGGACATACTAAGCGAATTGGGTGTAAAAAAGGCATTTCATAACGTCCTCCAAAGGCCCGGGAAGCCCTTTTGGTTTGGAGTTCAGGAAAGAACTGCGACTGTTGTTTTTTCCTTTCCGGGTAATCCGGTTTCCACTTTTCTATGTTATTATGCCTATTTTGATCCCTGGCTAAGACAGTCGCTTGGACTGCCGATGCGGGAAGATAAAATAATCTTAGGACAGGATATCGAGCACCATTCTCAATTGACGCTGTTTATTAGTGCCAAATTGGTTCGGGAAAATGGGAAAATGTCAGTTATCCCCCATGAAGGAAACGGATCGGGAGATTTGACCTTACTTTCAGGGACGGATGGTTTTATCAGACTGGATAGCGCGGAAACACCCTATAAAAAAGGAACGGTAGTCCCCTTTATCCCCATTTAAAGTTTAAAATATATGTTACATGAACTGATAAACATCTTCAATTCCTATGAGCAGGCTGCCAAACAGGGAGTAAGGGCAGTCATGGCTACTGTAGTAGCGCTTGAGGGTTCCTCATACAGAAGACCAGGCGTGCGTATGCTGATCCTGGAAAGCGGAGTAATGACAGGCGCGGTAAGCGGCGGATGTGTTGAAAAGGAAATTAAAAGGCAGGCGGGGTTGGTCTTTAAAAGTCAAACTCCAAAAATGATGATCTATGACGGACGATACCGGCTGGGATGTGAAGGAATTCTATACCTCTTATTAGAACCCTTTCTTCCGGATCAGGAATTTGTTGAAGCCTTTCGCCATCTTGTAAAACAGCGGAAAACTGTTACCCTTTTGTCCTACTTCTCAAAGGAAGACGGAACCTCTCAAAACTACGGAACCTGTATCGATTTTTCTGCGACGCACAAAGGCATTAGGCCTGACTTTATGCCTACCGATGATATTCAGGTATTCAGACATGAGCTGCCGCCTTTTTACAGGCTAATGATTTTGGGTGCGGAGCATGACGCGGTTCAGTTGTGTCGTTTTGCAGTGCTGACGGGCTGGGAGGTTACCATAGTGGCACCCCCTTCGGAGGAAAAGGATATTGGTGATTTTCCCGGGGCTTCGGTGTTTATGCCCGTTCAACCGGAGGAAATGGTCCTGGAATTAATTGATCATCAAACCTTCATTCTTGTAATGACGCATAGTTATGCTTCAGATCTCAGATTCCTGACGCGTCTTAAGGATTCGCGACCCGGGTATCTCGGGCTTCTGGGTCCGACAGCAAGAAGGGAGCGACTGCTGAATGAGTTAATGGAGCGTAATCCGGAGATCGATGATGATTATTTTGACCGGATTCACGGCCCTGCCGGACTGTCAATAGGTGCCGAATCCGCCCAGGAGATAGCAATTGCCATTATGGCAGAAATTCTTTCCTATGCGCGAGGTATGGAACCCATACCTTTAAAGGATAAGAACGGAAGAATTCACAGTCAATGAGGCCGCGTACCGCAGTGATGATCCTTGCAGCCGGAGGGTCTGCCCGTTTGGGGCGTCCCAAACAATTGCTCGAATGGAACCACACTTCTCTTGTCGGACATGCCATAGCCACTGCCTCAGCATCTGTGGCCAATCAGGTATTTCTCATCCTGGGTTCGGAGGCGGCTCAGGTGAGAAATCATCTGCCTGATCAGTATTCTGAGATGGAAATAATCGTTAATCCCAATTGGCAATCAGGTATAGGATCTTCCATCGCGGCTGGAATGCAATATCTTTTAAAGCAGAAAAAGTTACCTCATGCAGTGCTGATCATGCTTTGCGACCAGCCGCTTATCGATGCAGATCATCTGAATCGTTTGATACATGGTTTGTGCGCAGGAAACAAGAGGATAGCTGCCACCGCCTATAGAAAAGGCATCGGAGTGCCGGCTGTCTTCTTAGAAGCATACTTTCCGCGACTGGCATCTCTGGAAGGCGAGCATGGCGCCCGGGATTTACTCCGTCAATATTCAGAAGATAGCCTGGTCATCAATGCCGGTACCAAAATAATGGACATTGATACTGATGAAGATTATGACCGGCTGAGAGAAATAGCCGATGATCAACCCTAAATTCATTTCAGGGAGAATACGCAATTTTCAGAACAATCGCACCGCGGGAATTTTGAATAAAAAATAGTAATTTCATACCCCTAAATCAAGAAGAAATGTTGCTTCGAATGAAGATCGCATACTGTCTGCTACTATTGATATTTTCCAAAGGGCTATTTTCCCAGGAAATGGGTTTCGAAGAATACGATCCGCCATCCACCCTTGTAGTGCCGATAAATGAAACACCCACGGCCAAATTTCCTTTTGTTGACATCCATAGCCATCAATCAGGAATGGGATCCATGGACCTCTCCGTACTCATCAGAGATATGGATAAGTTAAATGAAGCTGTCATGGTCAATCTGAGCGGGGGAAATGGTAGGGAAATATCGGAAGCTGTTGCCAATATTAACAAAAGCTATCCCAACCGGTTTGTTGTTTTTGCGAATGTGGATTTTGATGGGGTTGGCCAGGACGGATGGGCTCAGAAAGCGGTAACACAACTGGAAACGGATGTCAAAAATGGCGCCAGAGGCCTTAAAGTATATAAAAGTCTCGGGTTGAGAAATACAGATGTTAATGGGAAAAGAGTGGCCATCGACGACCCAAGGCTCGATGCAGTCTGGAAAAAGTGTGGAGAATTGGGAATTCCGGTATTGATACATTCAGCAGATCCAAGGGCATTTTGGGATCCGATGGATAAAAATAATGAACGCTGGCTGGAACTTAAGACGCATCCGCGCAGAAAACGATCCGACGTCGATCCTGCACCCTGGGAACAGATCATAGAAGAACAACATCGGATGATTGCAAAACATCCGGAGACAAAATTTATCAACGCCCATATGGGATGGTATGCAAATGACCTCGGGAAATTATCACAGCTCCTTGATGGGATGCCAAACATGTATGTCGGAATCGCTGCGGTTATTGCGGAACTCGGAAGGCAACCAAAGCAGGCAAGGCAGTTCTTTATTAAATATCAGGACCGTATTCTATTTGGGAAGGACAGTTGGCAACCGGCTGAATTTCCATTGTACTTCAGGGTTCTGGAAACAGAGGACGAATATTTTCCTTATTATAAAAAATACCACGCTTTTTGGCCCATGTACGGGATGAATCTGCCGGACGAAGTGCTCAGAAAGGTGTATTATAAGAATGCGATGTCTCTGGTCAGAGGTCTTGATGAACGGCTTTTTCCATCCCAATAGACTATCCGATGAATTGTTTTCAGGGGATAAAATTAGAATGCAATTATGCAGCATGTCAATGTGATTATTCCAATAAAACAGCCTAACTTATATCAGAATAATCGTAAAGTTGAATAGCCATGTGTACACAATTGTACTGCCATATCGTACCCCCCTACATTCTGGAGGAGCTGGCGAAACTCGGAAATACCAATTGTAAAAGGACCTTAAATGATATAGATAGGGTATATCAAAAGAGGCGGGATGTCCTCAACAATCTTTTAAAAAGACAGGAGAAAGAAAATGCGGGTCGGCGATTTATTTTTGACAGTGAGGAAAGTTATAACCAAAGAGTCAACCTTGTAAGAGAAGAAGGCACTGCCGCTGCCGCAGATGCCGTGGCCAACAGCGCATATGACACCTCTGGTTTTGTGCGCAACTATTTCCTTGAAACTTTCGGATTAAATTCTATCGATGGGCAAGGGCTTGAAATCGTTTCCAATATCCACTATGGGGTGAGTTACAACAACGCCTTCTGGGATGGAGACGAGATGACCTATGGCGATGGAGACGGTCAGGAATTCTCCAATTTTGCGAGTGCCATAGACGTCGTTGCCCATGAACTGATGCATGGCGTAACACAATTCCTGGCCAACCTGGAATATAAAGGACAATCAGGAGCACTTAACGAGCACTTTTCAGATGTATTTGCTACCGTCATCAAACAGAAATTCCTGAATCAGACGCCAGATAATGCGGATTGGCTCATTGGCGATACTGTTGTAGCAGAGGCCTTCCCTGGGGTGGCCATCAGGTCAATGAAAGCGCCGGGTACCGCCAACGATTTTGATGTTCAACCGGATCATATGGCAAATTATTATGCAGGATCCGCAGATAATCAGGGAGTTCATATAAATTCTGGCATTCCCAACAAGGCATTTTATCTTGCCTGCATGGAACTGGGGATCGATTCCTGTGCTCAAATCTGGTTTGAAACCCTAAAAGTGCTATGGCGTACGACCAATTTTTCCGAAATGGTGGAAGTCATGTTACAAACGCTACCGCGGTTGATATCGGAAGGAAAAGCAGATATTTCGGCGGAAGATGCGATTCGCCGCAGTTTTATTGCGGTGGGTTTGACCAGCGAGAATGTATGAAATATAAAATAGAAATAGAAGGTGGCTTTGCGGGCATTCCGAAACAGCTTGTAGGCGAGATATCCCTTGAACCAGAAAAATCCGGGAATTTAATATGTATCCTGAGGAAAACGGTACCCCAAATCAATAATGCCGTCCGTGATATGCTCATTTACAAAATTGAACTGGAAGATGGGTCAGTGGTGGCTCAGTCCGAATTCACGGACAGTTCACTACCCATGGAACTGAGAAAATTTATTGATGACATAAAAAATAATTAACGACCTTGATACGTCATTTTATCACATATAAAACAAAGGCAAAGCTTACTAAAACAACAACTGTTCCTTTTGGTCAAATGAACATCCCTCTCATAGCCTCCGGCCTACTAATTTATCCATGGGATGTCAACCACACCAGCCTCTGTGTGATAAGCAGACCAGTCCCATACCTGTATCTGGAAAAGAACCCTGGAGCAACCCATGTGTAAATCCGTCCTTGTCTTTTTTTTTGTAGCAGTCTGCTGCCAGGTTCATGCACAGAAAAAGAATGCATCGTTTCAGTTGCATATCAGAAAGACCAGTCTGCCTGTTGTAATAGACGGGGTGGCTGATGACGCAGCCTGGAAAGAGACGGAGGTCGCCGACGATTTTTATATGGTGCTGCCTATGGATACCGGCAAAGCAAATGAGCCCTCCGAGATCCGAATGACTTATGATGACAAAAACCTCTATCTGGTGGCTACCTTTTATCATAATACGCCTGGTTCTTATTATGTGGAATCTCTTCGCAGGGATTTTGCCTTCGGGAAAAACGATAATTTTTTATTGTTTATAGATCCTTTTAATAATCAGACTACGGGATTTAGTTTTGGCTCCAATGCGGCCGGAGCGCAATGGGATGGTACTATGTTCGCCGGAGGAAGTGTCGATCTCAACTGGGATAGCAAATGGGTCTCAGAGGTAACCCAGGATGACGAAAAGTGGGTATTTGAAATGGCCCTACCATTTAAGTCGATCCGTTACAAGGAGGGGGTAAAGCAATGGGGAATTAATTTTAGCAGACTCGATCTTAAAACCGGCGAAAAATCGAGCTGGACTCCAATTCCCCGACAGTTTCCGACAGCTTCCCTGGCATATACCGGGGTACTCATCTGGGATCAGCCTCCCCCGCCTCAGGGCGCAAACTTCTCCCTTATTCCCTATGTTCTTGGGGGTTCAGCCAATACTGTGACCGGGACTGATTACGATGTCAAGGCAGGAGGCGATGTGAAACTGAGTATTACCACCTCCCTCAATCTGGATCTTACAGCCAACCCCGATTTTTCTCAGGTCGAAGTTGACAGGCAGGTGACAAATCTTGACCGTTTCGAATTGTTTTTTCCAGAAAAACGACAGTTCTTTCTGGAAAATGCAGATCTTTTTGCGAGTTTTGGCTACCCAAGTATCCGGCCTTTTTTTTCTAGGCGTATTGGTCTGGGGGTACCCATTCAGGCCGGCGCCCGCGTCAGTGGCAATCTTTCGGAGAACTGGCGTCTGGGTTTAATGAATATGCAGACGGCCAGGGTGGAAGATATCGGGTTGCCAAATCAGAACTTCGGGGTCATCTCGCTGCAGCGTAAGGTTTTTAGTCGCTCCAGTATCGGTCTTCTCTATGTAAACAAACAATCGCTGAGTTATATAAATGATGCCGATTCCCTACGCGTTCAATATCCCCAGTATAATCGCAATTTGGGATTGGAATACAATCTGGCATCTTCCAACAACCTGTGGACCGGGAAGGCCTTTTTTTTAAAGTCATTTGCCCCTGTGGAAAGTGGAAAGGGATTAACACAGGCCGCTAATATAGAATACAGAAGCAGGCAGTGGAATTGGGGAATACAGGAAGAATCCGTCGGTGAAAATTACAGTGCCGAAGTAGGCTTTGTTCCCAGGCGGGATTATATCAACCTCAATTCTTTTGTAAGCCACCTTTTATTTCCTCAAAAGGGGAAGATACTCAGTCATGGACCAAAAGCCGCTGTTACCTACTTCTTTAATCAGAATTGGCACCGCACCGATCATCAGAATGCGCTCTCTTATATTTTTAATCTGAGGGACAGAAGTACCTTAAATTTTGAGGGACTTGATGAGTATGTAGAATTACTTCAACCTTTTGATCCTACCCGGTCCGGGAAAGAGGAACTCGATTCCGGGACCAGACATCATTGGAAAGGCTTACGTTTTGAGTACTTCGCCAAACCCCAAAGTGTTTTCACGTACTCCGCAAGCGGCAGGTTCGGGGGTTATTACCTCGATGGAAGCCGCACTAATCTCAGCGGGGAATTGGGCTATCGTATACAACCCTATGTCAGTCTTGGATCGACTCTAAGTTATAACCGGATAAAACTACCGGATCCCTGGAATATTACAGAGTTCTGGCTGGTGGGTGCTGCTCTTGATGTGACTTTTACCAACAAAGTTTTTTTTGCCACCTTGTTTCAATACAATGAGCAATCGAAGAATTTTAATCTCAATTCACGATTTCAGTGGCGTTACAAACCTGCCTCGGACCTTTTTTTAGTTTATACCAACAATCACTTGCTCGAGCCGCTTGAAGGGAGGAACTGGTCCCTTACATTAAAACTTACCTACTGGTTCAATAACTAAAATGCAGACCACGAAGGGACGGCAATTATAAGGAGGATTCAGTTGTTAAGGATCAGAGCGGTAATTGTTATTCTTCCTGATGGCTTATGATCGGCTTCTTCTCCTCACGGGGATACTTTAGCAAAATATTAAGTACTTCCCGGCAACGATATACTATCTTAATGCTGTGAAAATGATCGTATTACCAAAACTTTTTGTGATGTTCCTTTGGAGTACATTAAGTTATGCCCAATATGAAGTAACCGAATGGACAGACAGGGATAAGTGGATGAATCCTGAACAAATCATGGATTGGGCAGGCGTGGTTAAAGGAGATGAAGTAGCCGATATTGGATGCCATGAAGGTTATTTTACCATTCACTTATCCAAAAGAGTGGGGGAGGAAGGGCGAGTATACGGAGTCGATATTAACGCGGACAGGATCAAGACAATGCAGGAAATCGCCAGAGCCCGTCAACTGTCGAATATCCTGGCTGTTGTTGGAAAAAAAGATGACCCCGGCTTACAGGAATCTTCTCTGGATGTCATTTTTATTCTGGATGCCTACCATGAAATGGAATCGTACTCTGAGATACTTCAGCATATAAAAAAAGCACTTAAGCCAGGAGGCAGACTGGTCATTCTCGAAAAACTCAAACAACATACGAAAAACTGGAAGCGGCCTGAACAGGCTGAAGCACATACCCTGGCACCACACTTCGTGAGAGAGGAATTGGAGGAGGCCGGATTTATTGTAGGGAAGCAATATAATGATATAGGGAACTGGGAGAATGAGGTCACTAAAAAGATGTGGCTGCTTACAGCGACCCTGCCGTCGCGATAGCACAATATCAGTCCCTATAATCCTTTTTGGGCAGGGCTTATTTGATATTCCCGGAATAAGAAATGGCATGCGATTTGCCTTCTGGGAAATAGCACAAATTATCTCTATTATGAAATACATGTTGGGAATTATGGTGTGTATAGCGATGAGCGGGTATCAGATCACAGCGCAATCCAAAGAAGCAAAGCACGAACAAAGAAAGGAAAATGCCGATACCGCGTTTAAGGCGATCAGCGAACTTGTCCTAAATGGAAGTTATCAATTCGTAGCTGACAGGACGATCCCTACAGGAGGTACTAGTATCAGCCTTGTTACGAATTCTAACCACATAAAGCTGCAGGATGGCAAAGCAGACATTTACCTTCCTTATTTTGGGGTTATTTATTCCGGCGCGGGATACAATCATGAAGCGGGGATTAAGTTCAAAGGGCAGGTTGATGAATATACGATAGCGGCAGAGGACGGCAAACGCCGACTGACTATTACTTTTGATGTGAAAAATGGCATTGAAGTCCACACATTCAGGATCGCAGTAGGCAAGCGGGGATATGCTTCCGTTTTTGTGAGAAGTAGCGGACGTAATTCTATCACCTATGACGGATATATAAAGTCCACAGAAGACCGTGTGAATTAAGTAGGATGATTTCAGGTCTTACGTATTCAAATGATGACTATGACGGAGGAAACAGATTGGCAGGAGACACACCCGGAGGCTGTGGATTTCATGATAGAACACCACCTTTTGCGCCGTGGCATTCGGGATACCGGGGTTCTGACGGCGATGCGCACCATTCCAAGGCACCTTTTTTTGCCCGTTGAATCCCGTCGGGACGCCTATGCAGATATGGCGGTAGCCATTGGCGAAGGCCAAACCATTTCACAACCGTATATTGTTGCCTTTATTCTGGAACAGCTGGCACTCAAATCTACCGATGTCATCCTGGAGATTGGAACAGGGTCCGGTTATCAGGCCGCTGTGGCTGCAGAAATCGCCGACTTAGTTTATTCCGTGGAAATCAGAGAGCGTCTCGCCTTATCGGCAAAAAAAACATTTGAGACCCTCGGTTATAATAATATCTTCGTGCGGAGTGGGGATGGTTATGAAGGGTGGGAGGAATTTAGTCCTTACGATGCTATTATGGTTACAGCCGGGACTGAAGAAATTCCACAAACCCTTGTCGATCAACTTAAACCCGGGGGAAGAATGATCCTTCCTCTGGGACCTCATGATTCCGTTCGCCAACTAGTGCTTATCCATAAAGGAGATGGAATTCTACAGCGCAGCAACCTGCTTCCGGTTCGTTTTGTTCCTATGAAAAAGCCGTGAATTTCAGTGAATTAAATGTCATATTTGTTCTTTTAGAGCCACTTATAATTATGGTGGGCATAAAATAATCCGGGCTTCGTGGCGTTTAAGTTCAGTAACCCACTAAAATCTTATCATGACTGAATTAATTAACAAGAGCAAAACAGCGCTTTTAATCCTTGGTGCGATCCTACTGAATTACAGTTGCAGCAAGGACAATGACGAGAGCCAGGAAGAGGTGCAGTTGTCCCAGGCCGAACTCAAGACCATTCTGAAAACAGATGAGGTGGCAGCCTCGGTAGACACGATCCTTGCCGACATATATCTGAATGACAGCAGTACGGCAAAGGAAGGTACAGATTGCTATGTTGCTGAATATACCGAGACCGGCTATAACGTCACTTTCAATAATTGTGTTCTCAACGGTTCAGGAAATATCAATGGATCCCTGTCAGTTACCTACGCTGCCGAGGGTTCCTCTGCCACATTTTCTGCCACTTATATTGACTTCTATGTAGGAAGCACCAAATTAAATGGAACCAGGAGCTATAGCTTTGACGGAAATGAAATGGAAGGTTCCTATTCATTCTCGGTCACCAGTACTATGACTGCGGTTTTGGAAGATGATTCCGTTATTTCAGAATCCGGTACAAAATCCTTCGGATTTACTTTTGGGAATGACCTTCCGTCAAGTACGTACACCATCGGCGGGAACTGGACTTTACAAGTCAACGGCAACACCTATGCTGTTAGTGTTTCCGAAACATTGGAAGGAAATTTGGGTTGTGGCTACCTGACAAGCGGCTTGCTGGAAGTTTCAAAAAACGGCCTTGAAGTAAGCGTCAATTTCGGAGACGGCAGTTGTGATGATAGCGCCACTGTTGTTTATCCCAACGGTGCCACGGAAGAAATATCATTGGAGGATTAAAAGACATAACAGTTTATAAAAGAAAACCCTTGCCTTAAAGGCAGGGGTTTTCTTTTTGAGTGCATGTCTGACAAATAGCCATTTATACAAGAAATCTGCCCGCCCACACAATTGGCTTGCCTCCCTACAATGGTATTCCATATTTTCCGACCACAAACCGCCGCCACACCCTCAGGCCCATATTGGCTGCATGTACAGCAGGCACGAATCATCCCGGGGTCGGGCAGGTTATAAACCGTATCCTATGAAAACTGCCCGATGTTTTATTCTCCGGATGATGTTCCTTCTATTGCTTCTGATGGGGTTTCAATCCTGTTATACAGTCAGGGTCCGAAGTGTCAATGGAGTAGCCATGCCTGACCCCGTGGGCGAACGCATGGATTACTACAGGGGGATGGAGGTGGTAGAGTTGGACACTACCATCTCTATAGACCTGGTCACAAAAGACTTTACCCTCCTCATCCGGGAGTCCGAAAAATGCCCTACCGGCAAAATTCACACCCTAGAATACCGGAATACTTTTGGTGGTCTCCTTCTCAGTGGTATCACCTTTGGCAGAAAGCGCCAGGTTCATATGAAGTATGTCTGCATGAAACCTGAAAATTGAAGGACAATGGCAACCACAAAAACACACCCCAAATCGGTTTGGGATACATTGCATAACAATGGTCCATTTCCTCTGAAAACCTTATATGTAACAGAACTGGCAGGGCAGGGCAATATACCATCAAAAATAGATAGATATAATGATGCCGCCCTGGAAATACAACGACTGATCCGGGAAACACTGCAGCAAAATCAGGGTTTTCGGGCCTACGGTTCGGCCTGGTCCATGTCAAATATTGCCCATCATCAGGACAGAATGCATTACAATGGATTTATGAACATCAGTCTGGCCCTTTCCGACGAGCCGCTGCATTCTGACACAACCTATAAAAACGACAACCTTTTCTTATTTCAATGTGGAACTGTTATCAAGCGGATTTCCGAAGTACTTGCAGCCCATGGTAAATCATTAAAGACCACAGGGGCGAGCAATGGTCAGACGATTGCAGGGTGTATCTCAACAGGTGTTCATGGTTCCGCCCTTGATACAGGATCCGTTCAGGATTATATTGTGGGTCTCAACCTGATCACCGGACCGGAACCTGAGGATATCTATTATCTTGAACGCCACAGCAGGCCTGCCATGAGTGACCAGTTTGCATCCAAATTGAAAGCTAAAGTCATTCGTAATGACGGCCTTTTCAATGCGGCGATAGTTGGATTGGGAGGGTTTGGCTTTGTTCATGGTGTCGTGCTAGAAGCAGAAGACCGGTTTCTGCTGCAGCGGTATGTTCGAAAAATAAATAAATCGACGGCACTCAACCTGGCGGCAAACCTGGATTTTGCAAACTCTGATTTTATTATTCCGGGGGAGACCGACAGCCAGGGAAAAGGAAATCGTCCCTATCATTATAAGATTTTTATCAACCCCTACCAACAGACCAATGATTATATGGTAGAACTGATTTTTAAAAAACCTTATACCGAACCGTACGCAGATCCGCTTCCCATAATAAAAACAAGCCTTTACCGCGACCTGATTCACCTCCTCATCAGGATCAGCGAAAATTTTCCGAAGAGTATCCCATGGTTCATTAAAAGACTGGAGAAGGCCATCCTGCCAGAAGTTCAGGAAAACGTAGCAGGAACGCTCTCTGAAATTTTCTGGGATGCACCTTATCAGGGACCGGCTTTTGCCTGCTCCTTCGGGGTAGACCATAAAGAGGCCCCCAAAGCCCTCGAATTGCTGGTGAAATTAACAAAAGAAGAGGGTCCGGTACCTGGTATCTTTGCCATGCGATTCGTAAAACAATCGGAGGCAACCCTGTCCTTTGCAAAATTTCCCATCACCTGTATGCTTGAAATTGACGGGGTTTTATGGAAAAAGACCAATAAGATTATGAGCCTTACCGAGTATTCCAGACGCATGATCGAAGTTTTAAAAGCCAATAACATTGCGTTTACCATCCATTGGGGCAAAAATGCAGATTGGGCATTTCCAGGATTGATACCCCATATGTATGGAAATGCCGTACCCATTTGGAAGAATTACAGAAATTCCTTATTGACGCCGGAAATGGCATCCCTGTTTTCCAACGACTTTCTTCAAACCACAGGACTGTCCAAACCGGAAGCAATTATCCCTGATGATTTGATTGTTTCTCTCTAATTCAAAATAAAAGAAAACTTCAAACAATAATTTGCAACCGCTGCGATGCCAGTCAGCCATACGGTGGGGAATAGGGAAGGAGCAGCACAAAAAAAAGGCAATTAATATTGCCTTTTCCGTAAGTTACCATTTAGGTAATCTAGTAAACATAATTTCTGCTTTCTGTCCAGCGGACTCTTTTGCTGTTCCTGAAGTTTGAGAAATAGGAGAATCGTCTGGATTCCGTGGGTGAAGGATTGATGAAATTTTTCATGGTACTGATGTTTTTTAATTGATTTAAATTCTTTTTATTTATTATTAGTTAACGTAGTGTCTGACAGATGCCCATCGCACACGTTTGCTGTTTCTGAAGTTTGAAAAATAACTGAATCTTCTTGCTTCGGTCGGAGTTTCGCTTATAAAAGGTCTCATAGTTTTAGGTTATATTATTGTTGAATTCAGCGCTGATCGTCATACGACGTAGTGTCTTGCTTCAGACCATCTTACTCTCTTGCTATTTTTAAAATTTGAGAAGAAGGCAAATCTCTTAGAGTCTGTGGGTAATCCTTTTTTTGAAGTGCTCATGGCGTTTCGTTTTTATCTTGTTACTTGTTTATTTTTTACTTTTTACATGAACTCCGGTTTTGTTGAGTAAGACAATAAGAAATATTTTGTGCTCTGTTCAACCCGATGTAGCTTGTTAAAGTTTGCTTATAATGAATAGACGAACCTTTATCGCAATTGTTACAGTACTATGTATAATATAGTACTATATTTATAAAATATTAACTTTTCATTAACATTATATCAATATTGAATTAATCTATCTTCCTGAATATCAGTTAATAAAGAATGTGCCTAGTTATCATTCGATTTTTAGAAATGGGATGAAGACAGGGCATAGAGTGGTGGGAGGAACTCAAAAGCGCTGCTGCAAAACCTGGGCCCGCGGTAAAAAGGGGAGGATGTACCTCCCGCAGACTTACAAAAGATAATGACGACGCGGCTGCCTAATCAAGTTGTAATAATTCCAGTAACTGATTATAGTCTTCAACCCTCGTGTATAATTTCCCTCCGAGGTTAATTACGGGAGTCTGCAGTGTATCGAGATCGATACGATTTCCGAAGGATCTGTCCAGTTGGTCCCGTATCTCCTGTCGTTCGCCGAGAAGATGGGAAGTGAAGTTGTAGGGACCCTGGGTGAGTGATCCTATGAGGCTGTCACAGGAACTACATTTTTCCGGGATATAAATGGTAATGCTTTTCCTGGGGGCTATTTTTATGGGTTCGGATTCTCGTACTAACGACCGGCTGGATAAACTATCATTTACATCAAGACGGAACGTATAGGATGGTTTCTTCCCACGCATAAGAACCACAGTCTTCAGATGAACACGAGACCTGGCCGGAACTCTTATAAATCGGGGTTTGGCAGCACTCTGCCGGAAATTCGTTCCTGTCAGTTCAAATAAGACATCAAGGTCGGTCTCATTTTCATTCAGGGCATAAAATTCCAGCCTGTTTGGAATTTCCTCTGTGACGATCTTGATTGAATGTTCCTGACCAAAGCTGATCGCCGCTATCGCCAGCATGGTGGTAAATACAAATTTCTTCATCCTTCACGGGGTTGACATCGTTCAAGATACACAATTTTTATTCATGGGATTCTTATAACAACCTTTGCAGGAACAACCGCCGCGGACACCGTTTTGAAAAAAAGAGCGTTCTTCCATTCGGAAGAACGCTCTGCAGTA
>JBGTMS010000122.1:0-2263 GCA_041743425.1 Zeaxanthinibacter sp.
GCCATCGAAACAAATGGCACTCCTTCAGATCATCAACTCCGACCAGGGATCCCAGTACACTAGCTTTGCCTGGACCAACTTTTTGGAGAATCAGAAAATCAGAATCTCCATGGATGGCAAAGGAAGGGCAACAGACAACACCTGGATCGAGCGATTCTGGAAAACCATCAAACACAGATACATCTATTTGAATCCTTGCGATAATGGCCTAGAGCTTCTTGAAGGAGTGAAGTATTACATCGATTACTATAACCAGAAAAAACATCAATCCTTGAACACATCACCTGACATAAAATTTTATGGATCCATCAATCAAAAAGTCGCTTAAAGCATGAAAATATTAGCTTAAAATTTAAACCTTTTGGTCCAGGAAATAGGGAGTATTACGGTGTCCCTTGTCTGTTCTGATTTTTAACGATGCCACGCGATGGTTCCGAAAATCGGTGCTTGCGGAAGAAACAACGCCTCCGCCACCGATATCAGAAGAAAAACAAGCAATTGCGTAAAAATAGGGGCCTCTGGATTTTTGTGTATCCTTAAACGATCATCGGATAAGGTCATCATACAGATAAAAGCGTAAGTTGGGTGCACATTGATGGACAAATTGCCTCCCCGGACTTCAGGAAGTAGTAGTTCTTTATTCGTTGCACCGCTTGCTCCAGCGGCTGTCCTTCGGCGTTTCAACCGGAAGGGTTTTAATACCCCCTGTATCCTATTAAAAGAAATCTGTTTCTTCTTCTTTGTAATTGGTAAGTACCTTCCTGGCGATTTCATCCAGTTCCGCTTTATTTCTATTGACAAACCACAATCCGGCCTGCTTCAGATTTTCAAGATTGATCGTATCGGCCAGATCCATTTCCGGCATTGCTTCACGCAGTGAAGGCTCCAACCGGTGATAATTGCCCATTTCGGGTGCGGGTAGGGTCTTGTAAACCTGCCTCAGCTGATAATCGACGGTCTCAGAATTACCTGACATCAGGATATCAATAACCGGATGGATCCATTCCAATTGCCCCGCACTTTCCAGATCTGAAAAGCTATAGGGTTTTTTTACGGTACCTGTACCTATGGAGATCATGAGCATATCGCTTGCTGTCGGATGATCCGGTTTATCTGCCCTTCCCAGAAGTTGTGAAAATTTTAATTTCCGAGCTTCTGCATAGGCACAAAGAGATGGATTATTGGCAAAAACACCACCGTCAATCAGGTGAAATGTTTGTCCCGACCTGGAATGAATCCTGGCCGGCTCAAAATAGGTAGGTGCTGCAGAAGTGGCTCTGGCCACATCCCTGACCATAAAATCAAACATAGGGTCCGATACAGCGTCGGCACTTGTAAAAAAATACGCACTACGCGCAGTGATCTCATAAGCACTGATCAGGCAAGGTTTAATAAAACTGCTCAGTAAGGAGGTTCCGAAAATCTTATCCAGGTTGCGCTCCAGGGCCTGTGCTCCGTACTTTTCATCAAAAAGCCCAAAGCCACTTCTAAGTCGCGAAAGAAGATCTGTGTGAAAAATGGCACCCCCTTCCTTCAGGTAAATGCTGAGTGCTTCGTCAGCTGAAAATTTAGCAGTACCGTTTTCACCCCTTGACAAATAGGTACACGCAAGAATACCACCGGTGCTTGTTCCGGCAACAAAATCGAAATAATCCCCTATCTTCAGCTGACTTTGATCGAGCTGTTGCAGTTTTTTTTCCAGATAGCCGAGAATAACCCCTGGAATGATCCCACGGATACCCCCGCCATCAAGTGAAAGAATACAAATTTTTTTCATGTTAGAATCCTTTTGTCACCAGGCAATTGGTGTTTTCATACAACGATAGGTCTGATTCATTCTTCTGCCCGTCCTGACTGTGCCGATCCATTTTGAAATGCCCATATCAAGGTACCGCAATTCTGAATTTGCGGATCAGCTTCAGCATACAGAGTATTATGGTCCCAAGTGAAAAAATCTGCCTTTGCCTGAATCGGGGTATAAAAATTACCTGGGAGAAATTCTGTTCCATACCATAAGCCTCCTTATAAAGATAGTGTCCGAAAGGCGGATACCTTTATAAAGATGTATCTTTGTATCTCTGGAATGTACAGCCGGGGTCCGCGGTATCACAACAGGTCACTTCCTCCTTCTTTTTGGCAAGGGATTCCGGCAATTTGTTCGGGAATTGGCCTTCCATTTGCTATCTGAAAGAGATGACGTCAGGCCGGGACCAGACTGTCATGAGCCTCCCTGATCAGAGGTTCCCCATATTTGCGTTCCAGT
>JBGTMS010000123.1:0-15883 GCA_041743425.1 Zeaxanthinibacter sp.
ATAGAATACATTAAAAAGGGTTAAAATTTAGCGACGATTAAGATATTGCTTTTAATCGTAGACCCCAAAATATGGATATAAAAAAGCCCCGGGTACGGCCCGGGGCTTTCAACACGCTTAAGCGCTGTTATTTATATTAATATCCCTCGTTCTGAATCAGATTAGGATTGGACAGTAATGCATTAGTGGGAATTGGGAATAAATTCTTGGTGGCATCCCCGACGGACTCAGGGGTTTTAAACTCCCAATCCCGGGTAAACTGACCAAATCGAACCATATCCGTTCTCCGGATGGATTCAATATAGAGTTCTCTGCCCCTTTCATCCAACATTTCAGTTTCTCCCACGGTACCTAGGGGCGATGCCCCGCGGAGTACCCTTAGTTCATTCACTAAAGCAGTGGCATCACCTCCACCTGCACCTCTCATAATGGCCTCTGCCTTCATCAAATGTGCATCGGCATATCGAAATACCAGCAAGTGCCTTTTAAAGGAACCGTTTACGGGATGATATTTAATAACTCTTATCCCGTGACGCTCATTATTCCCTACGAGTCCCGGATATTCCTTTGTAAATACAAGGTCATTTCCCGGACGGTCTTTCAGTTTACTTCCATCTACCGCATATTGTTGTCCTACCAGAAAGCCATAACCGATACCAAGGTTATCCGGGCCAGCATTGGTATTGTCGGGTACGAATCCCCGGCGCTCTTCCTGTCCGTCGCCGACGTTATTTGAATTCGGATCTCCTTCGAAGAGGTCGTAAAATTCGGCGAGGGTGCTGTATCCATTCCAGCCACCCCCAGTGTTATCAGGGGCTATCTGATTGTAATGCATCCCATTCCAAATCCGGTTGCCAACTTCATTGGGTATCCAGTAAATGGTTTCACTATCGGCTTCTTCCTTAAAAATATCAAAGTACCCGGCTTGCAGTGCAAATCCTTCCGCGGCAATGGCGTCTACCAGGGAAACCACTTCAGTCATATTTCCGGCATCAGCCGTTCCGCTGCCATCGTAAACCTGTGCATTCAATAACACCCTGGCCTTAAGAAAACGGGCAGCCGCTTTGGATCCTCGTTGCAAGTTGGCAATATCGCCTCCACTGATACTGGGCAATCCGGCGATGGCGATATCGAGATCACTAATAACAAAAGCAAGCGCTTCGGATCTGCTCAAGATAGCTGGGTTAATTTCAGGTCCTTCATCCGGTGCCCGGAAAGGTACCTGACCAAAAGTGTCCATTATGACCCACATGGCAAAGGCGCGCACAAAGCTCGCCTGCGCCACCTCCTCTGCGGAGCCGTTACTTCTGGAATCGATGATTTCCGAAGCAAGGAAGATGGATTGGTTCCAGTCATTCCAGGTATTAAGAATAAAGTTATGTGAGGCATTCCAGGTATGGTTGTGAAGCGACCTGAAGATTCCATTATCTCCCCAATCGGTTCCGCGGGTGGGTACCAGTTGCTCATCCGTAGCCACTTCCTGCAGGGCGTAGAAGTTCTCTTGATTATTCAAGCGATTCATCCCGTTGTACAGGTTGTTCAATGACTCTTCTACATTCTCCACCCCATCGA
Source organism: Zeaxanthinibacter sp. (assembly GCA_041743425.1). Taxonomy (GTDB): domain Bacteria; phylum Bacteroidota; class Bacteroidia; order Flavobacteriales; family Flavobacteriaceae; genus JTS-RE37. Next base: position 1,573 of record JBGTMS010000123.1, read on the forward strand.
AGATAGCTCCTGTAGAGGTGGACTGGTCGATAATTGAATCAGTTTCTTCTAACTCAAGATTGGTACATGCCATGATCACTATCGCTGACAGTGCCAGCAAGTGGAATGGTTTAAATTCTTTTCTTTTCATCATTTGTTTATTAAAAAGTTGCATTTAATCCAAAAGTAACGGTCCTGGGCCGGGGGAAACCGGCATAATCAATTCCGGCTGTGGGAAGACCGTTGAGTAGGTCACCTCCGGCAGGTTGTGAGCTTATTTCCGGATCAAGTCCGCTATAGTCTGTAATCAGGAATAAATTCTGACCTGTGACGGATAGCCGCAACGACTTAAACAATCCTTCACCGGTAAGAGGCACATTATATCCAAGGGTTGCGTTCTGCATCCGTACAAAATCACCTTTTTCCAGAAAGCGCGTAGATACGTCCGCGGCGGCGTTGCCCCCTTCCCCACTGGTGAGAACATCAGGAGTGACATTTCGGCCGTTCGCAATGGAACCTGCTGTAAAGAATGCGTTTCTGGTATTATTGTATACTGAAAAGCCAAACTGTCCGGTTAGATAAGCGGAAAGATCCCAGTTTCTGTAACCCATGTTCAATGAAAAACCTCCCGTTACATCGGGCAGGGCATCTTCACCCACAAACGTCTGAACGTCTCCGATGGGCTGACCGTTAGCGTCAAATCCTTCAAATTGTCTCAGGTAATAGGAGAACAGGGGATAACCTCCGGCGAGAATTTGTGCGAAAGCAAGTGACAAACCTTGTCCGCGAATGGTACCTGCAGGAATCTGCCCCGCAAAGTCCTGGAGTTCATTTTCGTTATAAGCCACATTAAAGGAGGCGTCCATGTTAAAATCTTCAGACTTAATGACATCATAGGCCAGGGCAAATTCAATCCCCTGGTTCAATACTGTGGCATCCAAATTCTGGAAGAAAAACGGTTGAGGGGAAGGCTGTGCCGCCGGAACACTTAAAAGAAGGTCTGTCGTTTCCTTTCGGTATACGTCAATCGAACCTGTCAGCCGGTCACTGCCGAAACCAAAGTCGAGCCCCACGCCATAAGATAAGGTCTCTTCCCACTTCAGGGCGTTGTTAACAAAGGACAGGGGAGTTGTTCCCGGAGGATTGATTTCACCCCCGTTGCCAATTCCTGCGCCTGCGTAACGTTCCCTGCGGACAAAATTTCCATAGCCCAATCCTTCCTGATTACCGGTAATACCCGCACCAAGTCTGAGTTTTAGGGTGGATACACCTTCTCCTAAAAAGCCTTCTTCATTGATTTTCCATGCAAAGGCACCGGAAGGGAAGTAACCATACTGATTGTCCGGTCCGAATCTGGACGACCCGTCTGCCCGGATGGTACCCGTGAACAGGTATTTGTCCGCAATGCTATAGTTGACCCTGGCAAAGAATGATTGTAATTCGTCTGTGAAGTCAAAGGTATCTGCGAAGATACTTCGCACGCTTAGCGGAATCAGTCCTATATTTTCTGTAGCCACATCCGGGAATAATCGGTTGACAAAAATAGAAGTCGACCCTGTGGCACGCCCATATTGCTGATAGCTTCCGTTGATGGTTTGTTCTATGGCATTGGCAGAATTTTCAAGATCGGTTGCCATCTGATTAAGGTCTGAGCTTCCAAACCCCCAGCCTGCGACATTTCGGCCGGAACGATGAAAGTCTTGAAAGGAGTAACCAATAAGAGCATCAACACTTGAATTCTCAAATTCTTTGTTATAATTAAGGGTACCTTCAAGAAGACGGTTCTCCACGTCGATATCATTTAATGAACCACGTCCATTATCAGTCGTACCATTGGATAAACCTACGACGTCCCGGTTGATACCTGAATGTCTGGAAGACCCCGATATATCATAGCCCACTGTAACCTTGCCCAGAAGCCCGGGTATAAAGGCATATTCCGCGGAGAAATTCCCAAGGAAACGATCGGTTTGTGATAAGGCTTGTGAAGTTGCCAAGAGGTTGGCCGGGTTAATAAGGCCGCCTCCTGGATTAAAACCGGGACTGTTTGGATAGGTAGGGTTGGCCGAATAGGCTGCACCCAAAAGATCCCCGTTAAAACCGGCGGAGGCAGATATTGGCGGCGATTCATCATTCACCCTTGAAACGGTTCCCTGTGCGTTAAGCGTCAGTTTGTCATCAAAGAAACGGTGGGTCCAGTTAAGTCTTCCGGTGATCCGTTCCAGTGAGGATTCCTCAACAATCCCGAATTGTTTTCCATACCCAAAAGTGGCACGGATATTCCCTTTGCCATAATTCTGGGCATAAGATAAGTTTTGGTTCTGAGAGACTGATCTTCGGGTCACTACATCCTGCCAATCCGTATCCGCGCCAAAGTCCAGATCTGAGGCAATCCCGCCAAACTGGGTGATCGCCTGAAGGAATTGTTGTCTGTTTAAAAGGGTATATTCCTCTGCAGGTTCGGAAATACTGAGGGAAGATGCGAATTCAAAACTGCCTCCTTCTGCCGCTCCTTTCCCACTCTTTGTGGTAATGATCACCACCCCGTTGGCTCCACGCGACCCGTAGATGGCGGTGGCTGAAGCATCCTTTAAAACGCTGATGCTTGCAATATCCGCCGGGTTCAGGAAGTTAAGCGGGTTTTTGGCCGCGCTTGAACCTACTCCTAAATCCTGTCCTGTAGCCGAGGTATCATCACCAGCAAGGGGAACACCATCAACAACAAATAATGGGTTGTTATTAGAACGTACAGAGTTCGTACCGCGGATCCTGAATTCAACACCGGCTCCGGGTTGTCCACTGGTCTGTGTGATTTGAACCCCTGCAGTTTTGCCCTGGATGAGTTGTTCCGGGGATGAAATAACTCCCCCGTTAAAATCTTCGGAATTTACCGCTGCAACCGCTCCGGTTGCATCCTTTACGGTGGTGGTACCATATCCGATGATGACCACCTCGTCAAGTGCCTGGGCATCTTCTGCGAGGGTCACACTTACTGTAGTCTGGCCGTTCACGGGAATCTCCTGTGTGCTGTAGCCGATGTAGCTGAAAACAATGGTAGCTGCGGCATCTACATTACTGAGGGTATAATTACCATCAAAATCGGTCTGGGTACCATTGGTGGTGCCCTGAACGACCACACTTGCTCCGGGCAACGGGCCGTTGGCATCAGAAACCGTTCCTGATACGTCTTGCGCCCCCGCCCAGGCAAAGCATAAGAAAGCCCCGGCAAGTAAGCAGCTTTTAAGTAGCGAAATTTTCATAAAGAGTTCAATTTTTGAGTTTAGTTAAAATTTTCCAGACTTAAACTTATATAAATTATATGTTAATACACCCGTCCTATTATTAAGTAGTGTCACGAAATCGGTTTCGTGTTAATAACTTTTATTAAATGGCAGATTCCTAATCTATGTTTAGATAAATTATAAAATCATGATAATTGGGGCATAATCTTTAGTAAAACTGAATCAAAGATAGTCATTTTTTCATTTTAGCTAAGAGTTTAACACTTAATCCGAGAAAGATCAGGACTTCGTTTTTATGTTAAGCAAAACAAAAATTTATTAATTGGATCAATAATACTTAAATTCACTTTCCGTATTTCAGAACCCAATTTGAAAAAGAAAATTACCCTTAAACACATCGCTCGGGAGTTGGAGGTTTCTATATCCACTGTTTCAAAGGCACTTAAGAATAGCGATGAAATCAGCAGGGATACGAAGGAACGCATTCAAAGTTTCGCCAGGCTCTACAATTATAAGCCCAACAATATTGCTATAAGTCTGAAGAATAAGCGCACGAAGAATATTGGCGTGATCATCCCGGATATAGTCCACCATTTTTTCACGACGGTTTTCCGGGGTATTGAAAAATACGCGAACGGGAAAGGATATAATGTCATTGTGTGTGTTTCGGATGAATCTTTCGACAAGGAAGTGATTAACATGGAAATGCTCGCGAACGGGAGCATCGATGGATTTATTATGGCACTTTCTGCGGAGACTCAACTCAAAAATGATTTTAACCATCTAAGAGAAGTGACGGAACAAGGCATACCTCTGGTGCTTTTTGACCGCATCACGGACGAAATCAATTGTGACAAGGTGGTCATCAATGATAAGGAAGCGGCCTATATGGCAGTGAAAAAATTAATTGGGACCGGGCGGAAAAGGATTGCCCTGATCACCACAGAAAGCTATCTGAATGTGAGCGAGAAACGTGCGGACGGATACTATCAGGCACTGAGGGACCATCACCTGGAAATTGATGAGACACTGGTACTCAAACTGCCTTACCAGTATGAAGAAGAAGTTGAGAGCGAGAAATTTTTCAACAGCAGGCAGATGGATGCAGTGCTATGTGTCAATGAAATATTTGCTGTACGATGCATGCGCCATGCCCTTAAGAGGGGACTCAGAATTCCGGAAGACATTGAGTTCATCGGTTTTACGGATGGAATACTTTCCAAATTTTCATCGCCCAGACTTACTTCCATAGCCCAACACGGAGAGCGGATGGGAACCATTGCTGCTGAAATGCTCATTGAAAAAATTGAATATCAAAATGATGAAGAGGAGGATAAATACAGGACAGAAATCCTGGAGGCCACGCTCATTGAACGCGAGTCGACTATAAACAATTAACCACGGACTTATTATCATGAAAATAACGGGATTTATTTTTGACCTGGATGGTGTGATTGTTGACACTGCGGGGTATCATTATATGGCATGGAAAAAATTGGCGGATCAGCTTGGAATTGCTTTTACGGAAGAAGACAACGAGCATTTTAAAGGGGTCAGCAGAAGGCGTTGTCTCGAAATTCTACTTGAAATGGGAAAGCTTGAGGTGACAGCCGAACAATTTGATGCCTGGCTGGTAGAGAAGAATAATGACTATTTATCGTATATTGGTAAAATGGACGAATCCGAGATTCTGCCGGATGTGCCTAAAGTATTAGATTACCTGAAGGATCACAATATGGCACTGGCACTGGGTTCTGCCAGTAAAAATGCCGCGCCCATTTTAGAAAAGGTCAAATTACTACCTTTTTTTGACGCTGTGGTTGATGGAAATGCCGTCACTAAGGCAAAACCTGATCCTGAGGTTTTTTTGAATGCAGCTGAAGCCCTGGGTCTGGCGCCGGGGAATTGTGTCGTATTTGAAGACGCGGTTGCCGGCATAGAAGCGGCTAATACCGCCGGAATGACCAGTGTCGGGATCGGAGATCCGGTAATATTGGATAACGCCATGTATAATTTCAGAGATTTTACCGAAATTGAACCGGAATTTCTGGATCGGCTGATGGCCGGCAAATAATACTAATTATAGAAATACGAAGGAAGATGAATCAGGATTATATTAAGACCGACCCTTGGTCAATAGTGGAAGAAGGATTTGAAAAGGAGAGCGTTCAAGCTTCGGAAAGCCTTTTCAGCCTTGGTAACGGAGCTATGGGGCAACGGGCGAATTTTGAGGAGGATTATACTGGCGAAACTTTTCAGGGAAGTTATATCGGAGGGGTTTATTATCCTGACAAAACCAGAGTAGGTTGGTGGAAGAACGGATATCCGGAATATTTTGCTAAAGTCCTGAACGCGCCCAACTGGATTGGAATCAGGGTATTAATCAATGAGGAAACCCTTGACCTGAACATCTGCAAAAAAGTGGTAAACTTCCGCAGAGAGCTCAATATGAAGGAAGGGTGGTACAGAAGGGACTTTAAAGCAACCATGTCCAATGATCTTGAGGTAGAAGTAACAGTTACGCGGTTTCTAAGTCTCGATCTTGACGAAACAGGAGTAATCAGGTATCAGCTTACCCTTCTCAATGGAAATGGAACGGTGGCCTTTATCCCGTACCTCGATAGCGGGATTAAGAATATGGATAGTAACTGGGATGACAAATTCTGGAATACTACCCATATTTCTTCAAACGGCAATCAGGCTTTTATAGAAGCCCATACCATGAAAACAAAATTTGCGATCTGTACCTTTATGGAGAGCTGCCTCTTCTATGGAGATCAGAAAGTTGATTTGATTCCCGCAGAAATTCAGGAAGAATTGTTTATCGGTCATCAGTACAGCCAGGAAGCAGAACAGGGAACCCCTGTGACTCTCTGTAAATACGGAGGGTATACAGTATCAAGGAATCATAAGGCATCTGAGCTTATAACAGCGGCACAACGCACGCTAAAGGCGGCCAGCGCTCTGGGCTTTGAAGGCCTACTGGAAAAACAGCGGGCTGCCTGGGGTAAGATCTGGGACATGAGCGATATTACCATTGATGGGGATGTAAAGGCCCAGCAAGGAATTCGTTTCAATATTTTTCAGCTCAATCAAACCTATCTAGGAAAGGATTCACGGCTTAATATCGGACCCAAAGGTTTTACAGGGGAGAAGTATGGAGGAAGTACCTATTGGGATACGGAGGCCTATTGTATTCCGTTTTATATGGCCACCAAGAACAAGACAGTCGCGCGTAATCTGCTGAAGTATCGCTACGACCATTTGGAAAAGGCCATTGAAAATGCGGAGAAGCTCGGTTTTAAAAACGGGGCCGCTCTCTATCCTATGGTCACTATGAATGGGGAAGAATGCCACAACGAGTGGGAAATCACCTTTGAGGAAATTCATCGCAACGGAGCGATTGCATTTGCCATTTTCAACTATTACCGCTTTACCGGCGACTACAGTTATATCCCGGAGATGGGCCTGGAAGTACTCATAGGAATTTCACGGTTTTGGATGCAAAGGGCCACCTTTTCCTCACATAAGAAGAAGTATGTAATTCTGGGAGTTACCGGGCCCAATGAATATGAGAACAATGTGAGCAATAACTGGTATACCAACTACATCGCCAAATGGTGCATGGAATACACTCTGGAACAGCTGCCCAAAGTAAAGGATGGCTATCCGGAGGATTATGATCGTGTAATGGGGTATACCAAATTAACTAAGACGGAAACCGATGCATGGAAAAAGGTGACCAAAAATTTTTATTTTCCCTATTCAGAGGAACTCCAGATCTACCTGCAACAGGATGGCTTTCTTGACAAGGAACTGATCACTGTAGACAAACTGGACAAATCGCAACGACCGATCAATCAAAAGTGGAGCTGGGACCGGATCCTGCGTTCTCCGTATATAAAGCAAGCGGATGTCTTACAGGGTTTCTATTTATTTGAAAATCATTTTACACTTGAGGAACTGGAAAAGCATTTTGATTATTACGAGCCTTTCACGGTTCACGAGTCGTCCCTTTCGCCTTGCGTACACAGTATCCAGGCAGCCAGACTGAATCGCATGGATCAGGCATATACCTTTTACCTGAGAACGTCGCGTCTGGATCTGGATGATTATAATAAGGAGGTAGAGGAAGGCCTTCACATCACCTCCATGGCGGGAACGTGGATGAGCATCGTGGAAGGCTTCGGGGGAATGCGGATCGTAGATGATAAATTATCGTTCACTCCAAGGATTCCAAATCAATGGAAGGCTTATTCATTTAAGATCAATTTCAGAAACAGGATCCTTAAAGTCCGGGTTAGCCATGAAAAAACCACCTTTGAGCTTGAAGGCAGTGAACAAATATCCATTCGGCTCAATGGCGAACGGCTGGTACTTAATCCCCGTGAAATGAGTTCCACTTAAAATGTATCAGGGCCGGGCAGGAACAGGGATATCCCTTTGAATGCCGAAGCGACTTTCATCCGGACAAAAGTGGGCAAATACATGTCATCGATAAAGATTAAAGGCAGGAAAGAAGTTATCTACCAGGTATTTCCAAGACTCTTCGGGAATACTAAGACCAATAATAAGCCCTGGGGAACCTCTGAGGAAAACGGACTGGGAAAATTCTCGGATTTTACCGAAGCCGCACTGGGGAAATTAAAAGCTCTTGGAATCACTTATATCTGGTATACCGGAATTCCGCATCATGCGCTTATAGCTGATTATACAGCATTCGGAATCAGTGATGACGACCCGGATGTGGTCAAGGGCCGGGCTGGCTCTCCCTATGCGGTAAAGGATTATTATAATGTCAACCCGGATCTTGCTGATGATCCGTCACGCCGGCTGGAAGAATTCAAAGACTTGATTACAAGGACGCATACCGCCGGCATCAAAGTTCTTATTGACATTGTTCCCAATCATGTTGCGCGATACTATGAAGGTAAGTCGACTCCTGAAGGTGTCCTCCCTTTTGGGGCTTCAGACGATTCCTCGGTTGTCTACAAAAGGAATAACAACTTTTATTATATCCCGGATCAGGCTTTTGCCGTCCCGCAGAATAAGAATGGATATAGCCCTCTTGGTGGCGAACAGCATCCTTTGTCTGACGGAAAATTTGTCGAGAATCCCGCCAAATGGACGGGAAACGGGTCAAGGTCGGCGCAGCCCGGTTATAATGACTGGTTTGAAACAGTAAAGATCAATTACGGTATTCGGCCGGATGGTTCGAAGGATTTTGATATACTTCCGGATGCGTATGAAAGACTAGGAATAGAGGAGCACTTCACTTTTTGGGAAAACAAATCCCTTCCGGACTCCTGGATCAAGTTCCGGGATATTGCCATGTTCTGGCTCGGGATGGGTGTGGACGGATTCAGGTATGACATGGCGGAGACCGTGCCGGTCGAGTTCTGGAGTTATCTGAACTCTCATATTAAAATGAAGTTTCCTGAGGCTGTTGTAATAGCCGAAGTTTATCAACCCGCATTGTACAGACTGTATATCCGAAAAGGAAAAATGGACTACCTGTATGACAAGGTAGGATTCTACGACAGCCTGAAACATATTATCCAGGGACATGGTTGGACGGACCACATTCCGGTTGTCCAGCGTCGCGTTACAGATATTGAGCATCATATGCTCCACTTTCTTGAAAATCATGACGAACAGCGTATCGCCAGTCCTGATTTTGTTGGGGATGCGCAAAGAGGAAAACCCGCCATGGTGGTTTCGGCGACCATCAGCACATCTCCTACAATGATCTACTTTGGACAGGAAGTTGGGGAGCCTGCGGCTGAAGACGCCGGATTTGGCAAGCCTTCCCGGACCTCCATTTTTGATTATATCGGAGTTCCGCATCATCAGCGCTGGATGAACGGCAGGAAATTTGACGGAGGGGCCTTATCTGAGAAGGAACAGGAACTAAGAGAATTCTACAAACGGCTGCTCAATTTCACGATTAATAGTACCGCTCTGATGGGTCATTACGGAGATATTCACCAGTATAACAGGGAACATACTGAAAATTACACCCAACGAGTTTTGTCCTACCTCCGCTGGTCAGACGTGGAGTACCTCCTGATTGTGGCCAATTTTGATGTTAGTGAGGCCTATGATTTTAACCTCAGTATCCCCCGGCATCTATTACAGGAGATGACAATGAAGGATGGTATCTACCACATGACGGATATGCTTTTCGGAACTGTAAAAACAGAACTTGTAGTGAGTGGTGGTGAGGGGAAAATCCCGATTCACCTGGCTCCCCTCGAAGCCTTTATTTTTAATATTGATTTTATCCGGTAAACCGTCAACTGGCCGGCAGTGATTTGCAGCCTGTAAAGTGCCATACACGCCGGAGGTGGACGTCTTGGTATTCGCCTGTTACAGGATGATAGGCACCGGATCTTTTTTGTGTGCTTTCTCTGTTAATCAATCCCAATCCTTTCCTGTAATGCTAATTGTCCTCATCAAGTTGTATTTTTGATCAAATCTTTAGTTAATGAGAAGTGCTGGTTTGATATGCCTACTTTTAGCCGTTGTAAGTTGCGGAGATATGATGAAAAGCAAGCCAATTGTGATCGGGCATCGCGGTGCGATGGGCCATGCTACCGAGAATTCACTGCCTTCCATTGAGAAGGCGATGGATTTGGGAGTTGACATGATCGAGATCGATGTGTTTAAGATCAAAAGCGGGGAAATAGTGGTTTTTCATGATGACGAGGTAGACAGACTGACCAATGGCGGGGGCATGCTCGAGAACTATTCGATTTTCGACCTGAACCAACTCCGCCTTGATGGAAACTATAAAATCCCAACGCTACAGGACGTACTTCGCTTGATAGATAATAAAGTTCGGCTGAATATTGAATTAAAAGGGTCGGATACTGCGGAGCGTGTCGATTTTATCATACAATACTATATCCGGGAAGAAGGATGGGATCCGGACAACTTTCTTATCTCCAGTTTTAAGTGGGAGGAATTAAGGAAAATGCGCAAAGTTAACCCACAGATCCCGATCGCAATCCTTACCGAAAAAGATCCTTTGCAGGCCTTAGCGGTGGCAAGGGAATTAAAGGCGGAAGCGATCAATCCGAATTTCGGGGAACTCACTCAGGAAGTAGTTGATAAAATTCAACTGGAAGATTTCAGGGTGTACACCTGGACCGTAAATGAGCCAGAACAGATCAGAGAGATGAAGGAGTTTGGAGTGGATGGCATAATAACGAATTATCCTGAACGCGTGAATTAATGACCGACTTTGATGTCATTGTAATTGGAGGTGGTGCGGCTGGTTTTTATGGAGCAATTCATATGGCCTCATCCAATCCGGGATTAAAGATTGCCATCCTTGAAAAAAGCGGGCAGGTGCTGTCCAAAGTGAAGATCTCCGGGGGTGGAAGATGCAATGTAACCCATGCCATTTATGATCCTCTGGAGCTGACAACAAATTATCCGCGGGGTCAAAGGGAATTGCTGGGTCCTTTTCACAGGCATGGCAGCAGCAACACTGTCGCCTTTTTTGAGAAGCATGGAATTCGCTTAAAAACGGAACCTGATGGCAGAATCTTTCCTGTTTCCAATTCCTCGCAGACGATTATCAGTTTGTTTGTCAGGGAAATCGATGCCCTGGGAGTGACCTTGCTTAAGAAGACGCCGGTCACAGACCTGGCCCCTATAAAATCCAAATCCCTTTCTGCCACAGCCGGCTGGAAGGTACATACAACTGAAAAAACCTATACAGCTGGTAAAGTGTTACTTGCGACCGGCAGCGACCTCAAAATCTGGAATGTGTTACGCAAACTTGATTACAGAGTGGAGCCGGCGATTCCTTCCTTGTTTACTTTCAATATTACAGATGAACGGATCAGCGGCCTTCAGGGGGTAAGCACTCCGGCCAGGGTAGAGGTACTGCCAAGGAAACCGACTTCCGCGGCGATCACACTCACGCTCGGCAGCCGGAGTGATAAGGTCAATTCATTGGTGGCGGAAGGGCCGCTGCTCATTACACATTGGGGAATGAGTGGTCCTGCTATTTTGAAATTATCTGCCTGGGGCGCGCTCGTTCTGAATGCCTGTAATTATCATTTTACGATCAGAATCAACTGGTTACCTTATTACCACATGAATGCGGTTCTGAAACACCTGAAGGAAGTTAAAGAAGTGGAATCCAGAAAAACGGTTTTGAGGACTCACGCCGTGGACATCCCCCGAAGACTATGGATCAACCTGGTGCTGGCTTCCGAGATCCCCAGGGATATGATTTGGAGTGACCTTACAAAAAAGCAGATGGAACAACTGGCCCATCAGCTGACCAGATCAGAATTCAGGGTGGTAGGCAAAAGCACTTTTAAGGAGGAATTTGTGACGGCCGGCGGGGTGGATTTAAAAGAGGTGAATTTTAAGACCTTTGAAAGCCGACGGCATGCCAATTTATATTTTGCCGGCGAAATACTCAATGTGGATGCGGTTACCGGCGGGTTCAATTTTCAAAATGCATGGACCGGGGCATACCTGGCGGCTATTGCCATTGCGGGTTGAATTATGACACGGTTCCGGAAAATGCTACGGCCAGCAAGGCCGCAATCACGGCACCAATAATTGGGCCTGCAACGGGAACCCAGCTGTAGCTCCAATCACTACCTCCCTTATTGCGGATAGGTAAAATGGCATGGACCAACCTTGGCCCAAGATCTCTGGCGGGGTTAATAGCATACCCAGTGGTACCGCCAAGAGAAAGGCCAATTGACCAAACCACAAGGGCAACCGGAAGCGCTCCCAGCGAACCGAGACCTATCACTGTTTGGGTGTCATTCATCGTGGCGTCAGTAAAAAACAGCACTGCAAAAACCAGTACAAAAGTGCCCATGAGTTCACTGAACAGATTCAGTCCCGTATTTCGAATGGCGGGCGAGGTACAAAAAACAGCCCTCATTGTATCGGGATTTGTAGTGGCATCAAAATGTCTCCTATACATAATTGCGATTAGCAGTGCGCCAGCCATTGAGCCCAGGAACTGTGCCAGGATGTAAGCGGGGACACTTGCCCATGGAAATCTCCCGGCGGCCGCGAGACCGATTGACACTGCCGGATTCAAATGGGCTCCGCTGTAAGGGGAGGCAACAATCACACCCACATATACAGCTAGGGCCCATCCCGTAGTAATAACTATCCATCCACCATTGTGGCCGTTGGTCTTATCCAAAAGGACGTTGGCTACCACCCCGCAACCCAGGGTCAGGAGCAGCATTGAGCCGATAAGCTCAGCGATAAAAGGAGTCATGTGTTTTTCTTTAGTCAGGTTGTTATTTTGTCCAGTATTCCAGGGCACCGATGGCCTTGTACCATCCCCGGATGCCTTTTTCTATATTTTCCCGTTCCGAGGAGGGTTGGAAGCGCTTGTCAGTTTGCCATAATGATCCTATTTCTTCCAGGGTATCCCAATATCCTACAGCAAGTCCCGCAAGGAATGCCGCACCCATTACGGTGGTTTCAATGATTTTTGGCCTGACTGTTTCGGTGCCAAGTACATCGGCCTGAAACTGCATCAGCATGTTATTGACAGTAGCTCCGCCATCCACCCTGAGTTCTCTGACTTTAATACCTGAGTCGGCTTCCATTGCCTTGAGAACATCCATGGTCTGATATGCGATCGCTTCAAGAGCAGCTCTGGCAATATGAGCATCTGTGCTTCCCCTGGTAAGACCAAAAATAGTCCCTTGGGCATGTTGATTCCAATGGGGAGCCCCGAGACCTGCAAATGCGGGTACAAAATAGACACCACCTGAGTCGTCAACAGAAGCTGCCAGCGCTTCTACGCTTTCAGATGATTTAATAATTTTTAGCCCATCTCGGAGCCATTGAACTACTGCGCCAGCGATAAAAATGCTCCCTTCCAGTACATATTGCACCTTTCCTTCTATCTGCCAGGCTACAGAAGTTAGCAGATTGTTTTTTGATACAATAGGAGTATCCCCAATATTCATGAGCATAAAGCATCCCGTACCATAGGTATTCTTTACCATTCCCTGCCTTGTACACATTTGACCGAAAAGTGCGGCCTGCTGATCTCCGGCAATGCCCGCAATCGGTATCTTATTCGCAAAAAAGTTAGGGCTTGTATTTCCATATATTTCACTGGACTGCCTTATTTCGGGGAGCATATTCGCAGGAATAGCAAGGAGCTCCAGTAATTCCTCATCCCAATCAAGGGAATGAATATTAAAAAAAAGGGTCCTGCATGCGTTGGTCACATCCGTCACATGAAGCTCGCCATTGGTCATGTTCCAGATGAGCCATGTATCAATCGTACCCATCAGTAGGTGACCGGCAGCTGCCGCTTCGCGGGCACCTGCAACATTTTCCAAAATCCATTTCACTTTGGTCCCTGAAAAATAAGAATCAATGACCAGGCCGGTTTTTTCGCGGACCTTATCAGACCAGCCTTCTTTTTTAAGCTGATCGCAGAAGTCGGCCGTTCTTTTATCCTGCCAGACAATGGCGTTGTAAACGGGTTTTCCTGTCCTTTTGTCCCAGACCACCACAGTTTCCCGTTGATTCGTGATACCAATACCAGCAATATCAGTTCCTTTAAGCCCCTTTTTGGTTACGGCTTCTGCAGCCATCCCTGCCTGGACAGACCAAATTTCCAGTGCGTCATGCTCTACCCATCCAGGTTTTGGAAAGTGCTGGGCGAATTCCTTTTGCGCAGTGGAAACAATTTCTCCCTTCCGATTAAAAATCACGGCGCGACAGCTCGTAGTGCCCTGATCAAGGGCCAGTATAAATTGTTCCATTAAATAACGGTTATTAATGACCTACCCGGGACATTACAACAGACTAAATATAAGTGAACCAAGGGGAGGATCATAGTTTTGTTCCGGTCAATTTTACGAATTCCCCAATTTTTATGCGGCTGAAATGCTTAATACACAAAAAGTGTCTGATTATCCGGGTTACAGATCAGGAAGTGACTAAAGAGCACAAACGCTTAGATGAGGCCTTAATCCTGTCCCGATCCGGCGGTGATCAGTTCATCTCCCAAATCTTATAGTTGAGCAGGGTGGCATAGCAGACCCACAGAAGATAAGGAATAAGCAGGTAGG
>JBGTMS010000124.1:0-5686 GCA_041743425.1 Zeaxanthinibacter sp.
TCTGATACCTTGGTATCCTCATTAACCTCGGCTTTCCCCAATATGGTCAGCGCCCTGCTTTTACCGATACCAAATATGTACGTCAGTGCAATGACGCCTCTCTTTTGTTTTGGGATATCAACACCTGCAATTCTAGCCATACTTATCCTTGTCTTTGTTTGAATCTGGGATTCTTCTTATTAATTACGTACAGTCTGCCATTTCTGCGAACAATCTTACAGTCGGCGCTTCTTTTCTTGATGGATGTTCTTACTTTCACCTTACTCTATTTTTAAACCGCTTTTAAATCCGGAATCAACTATAGTCAAAAAGGTGGTTTTAAGAGCCCGGGTCAGGCATTTTATTATCCGTTACCTCGTTGTACTTCCGTATTGATTCTATCTTTGAACGCGTTTATTAAATTAATACCTGTATGTTATCCTCGCCTTGGACAGATCATAGGGACTCATTTCGAGTTTCACCTTATCTCCAGGCAGGAGCTTGATGTAATGCATACGCATTTTACCGGAAATATGTGCGGTAACCACATGACCATTTTCCAGTTCTACCCTGAACATGGCGTTAGACAGTGCCTCTATGATACTGCCATCTTGCTCAATGGATGCTTGCTTGGCCATTAATTATGCTACTTTTCTGTTTTTACCTGTCTTCATTAGGCCGTCATAGTGCCTGTTCAGAAGATAGGAATTTACTTGTTGTACGGTATCTATTGCCACACCAACCATAATCAGCAGGGAAGTTCCGCCATAGAACAAGGCCCATCCTGGTTGTATATTCATCAATTTTACCACAACGGCAGGTAATACGGCCAGCATTGCGAGAAAAACTGCACCCGGCAGGGTGATCAGAGACATGATCTTATCGAGAAAATCTCCCGTTTCTTTTCCGGGCCTGATACCCGGAATAAAACCGCCGCTCCTTTTCAGGTCATCAGCCATTTTATTGGTGGGAACCGTAATGGCCGTGTAGAAATAGGTAAAGATGATGATAAGCAGGGCAAATAATACGTTATATGCCAGGCCGAAAATATCCTGAAACTGTACCTCCATCCACTGCCCGACTGCCGTGTTATTGAATGTCTTTCCCAACAATCCGGGAGCAAACATGATGGCCTGTGCAAAGATGATAGGCATTACCCCTGAAGCGTTTAACTTCAATGGGATATACTGTCTTGATCCTGCAATATTTTTTTCATATCCGCCTGAAGCTGTTCTGCGGGCATACTGGACGGGAATCCTTCGGGTAGCCATTACCAGAAGAACGCTCAAAAGAATGACAACGAACCAAAGAATTACTTCAATGAGCATAAACATAAGCCCGCCCGTGTTGTTCGCTGTTCTAGATATAAATTCCTGAACAAAAGATTCAGGCATCTGAGCGATGATCCCGATCATGATCAGCAGTGAAATTCCGTTCCCGATTCCTTTATCAGTAATCTTTTCTCCCAACCACATGGCAAATACACAGCCGGTTACAAGTATAATGACGGAAGGAATAATAAAATTAAGTCCCTTTCCCAGAAGAAATGCACTGTCCGGTACACCAAGAGCCCCAAGACTATAGAGGTAAGCGGGAGCCTGAACGATACAAATCCCGATGGTCAGCCAACGGGTGATCTGATTCTTGGTTTTCCTGCCGCTTTCTCCTTCCTTGTCGAGTTTCTGAAGGTAAGGAACTGCGATCCCCATCAACTGCACCACAATGGAAGCGGAAATGTAAGGCATGATCCCAAGTGCGAAAACCGAGGCATTGGCAAATGCGCCACCGGTAAATGCATTGAGGATTCCGAGGATTCCCTGTTCCGTACTGGAAGCCAATTCTGCCAGTTGTGTGGTATCAATACCCGGAAGAACTACTTGCGCTCCAAAGCGATATACAAGCAGCAACCCCAGGGTAATGATAATCCTGCCCCTGAGTTCGTCTATTTTCCAGATATTGGATACTATCTCAAAAAATTTCTTCATTTTCTGTGTTCCTTATAAACTTATTGCCTCTCCGCCTGCAGCCTCTATGGCTGCTTTCGCGCTGGCAGTAAATTTATGTGCAGCTATTTTGAGGGATGCTTTAAGCTCTCCTCTTCCCATGATTTTCACAAGGTCGTTTTTGCCTGCAAGTTTGTTTTCAAACAGATTTTCAAGCGTCACTGATTTTTCAATTAGGCCTTTATCGGCAAGTTCCTGAAGTGTATCAAGGTTGATTCCGCGGTAGTCCTTTCTGTTGATATTGGTGAATCCAAATTTTGGCACCCTTCGTTGCAAAGGCATCTGACCCCCTTCAAAACCAATTTTTTTGGAATATCCTGATCTGGACTTGGCTCCTTTATGTCCACGGGTAGCTGTACCACCTTTACCGGAACCCTGTCCTCGGCCAATAGTTTTCCCGGCATTGTGGGTAGCTCCTTTTGCTGGTTTTAAATTGCTTAAGTTCATCTGTTACTCTTTATTATTTATGAGACCATCAGTTCCCCGACGGAACACCTACTATACTTTCTCAGTGGTTACAAGATGACTCACCTTTGTAATCATCCCGTTGATTCCGGAGTTCTCTTCATGAACGGCAAACTGGCCGATCCTGTGCAGACCAAGGGACTCCAATATTCTTTTTTGGTTCTTTGGCCTTTTGATGGTACTCTTGACCTGTGTTACTTTGATCTTCGCCATGATTTTCTTACCCTTTAAAAACTTTTTCGAGGGAGATTCCCCGCTGAATTGCTACAGTATTTGCGTCACGTAACTGCAGTAACGCATCAAAAGTGGCCTTCACCACATTGTGTGGATTGGAAGATCCCTGGGATTTGGATAATACATCCTGTACCCCGACAGATTCCAAAACCGCCCTGACGGCACCTCCGGCAATTACACCGGTACCATGAGAAGCTGGTTGAATGTAGACCTTGGCACCTCCGTATTTTCCTTTTTGTTCGTGAGGGAGTGTTCCTTTATTCAAAGGAATGCGGATCAGGTTCTTTTTTGCATCCTCGATCGCCTTGGCAATCGCGGTAGCCACCTCCTTGGATTTCCCAAGTCCATGACCTACCACCCCATGTTCATCCCCGACCACTACGATCGCAGAAAAGCCAAATGCACGACCTCCCTTAGTAACCTTAGTGACCCGTTGAACACCTACCAGACGATCCTTCAACTCAAGGCCTCCCGGCTTAACCGTTTCTACATTTTTGTATTTCCCGTACATACTTTGAATTAAAATTTAAGTCCTGCTTCCCTGGCACCTTCTGCCAGCGATTTTACCCTCCCATGATAATTGTTGCCACCACGATCAAACGCCACGGTATCAATACCGGCCTTTTTAGCCTTTTCGGCTACAGCCTTTCCTACTTCTGTGGCTATTTCGGATTTTGTCCCCTTCACCTTTTCCATTGTCTTATCTCTGGAGGAAGCGGCGGCAAGGGTTACCCCTTTGGTATCGTCGATTACCTGGGCGTAGATCTCCTTATTGCTCCTGAATACGGACAATCTGGGCCTTTCGGCGGTGCCAAAGGAAACCTTCCTGATCCTCTTTCGGATTCTTAATCTTCTCTCAGTCTTTGTTAAACCCATGATTCAGATATTAAGCTGATTTACCTGCTTTTCTTCTTAGTTGTTCTCCTACAAACTTGATCCCTTTGCCTTTGTATGGTTCCGGTTTACGGAAGGATCTTATTTTGGCTGCGATCTGCCCCACAAGCTGTTTGTCATGTGAGCTCAGTTTAATGGTCGGGTTCTTCCCTTTTTCAGCAGTGGTCTCCAACTTAACTTCCTGTGCCACCTCGAAAATAATATTGTGTGAAAATCCAAGAGCAAGATCCAGTTTCTGACCCTGGTTGCTCGCCCGGTATCCAACACCGACAAGTTCCAGTTCTTTGGTCCACCCCTTTGAGACCCCGGCGACCATATTGGAAACAAGGGACCTGTAAAGCCCATGCAATGTTTTGTGTTCAATAGAATCAGAAGGGCGTGTGATTAAAACATTCCCGTCTTCCACCTTTATCTCCACCCCGTCAAACTTCTGGGATAATTCCCCCAATTTGCCTTTTGCGGTAATCAGATTATCCCTTACCTCCACGGAAGTTCCACTTGGAATCGCAATCGGATTATTTCCTATTCTAGACATGTTTCTCTTCTTTTAATCAAATTAATAGACGTAGCACAGAACTTCCCCGCCCACATTCTCCTGCCTTGCCTGCTTGGTCGTCATCACTCCGTGTGAAGTAGAGACGATCGCAATCCCAAGGCCATTCAGGATTCGAGGCATATCACCAGAGCCGGCGTATTTGCGCAGACCTGGTTTACTGATCCTTTGTATCTTCCTGATTACAGGTTCCTTAGTCACCTTGTCATACTTCAGGGCTATTTTGATGTTCCCCTGAACTTCATTATCCTCAAACTTATAACTCAGGATGAAACCCTGATCAAATAAGATCTTGGTAATTTCCTTCTTTAAACTTGAAGCCGGAATTTCTACTACCCTGTGACCCGCACTGCTGGCGTTTCGTATCCTTGTTAGGTAGTCTGCGATAGGATCTGTAAACATATTTATATTTTTGAATTAAGAAAATCGAAAGGGAGGTCGTTCCAAAAAAATGAATTTAACTTCCCAGCCTATTTTCTATTTTACCAACTTGCCTTTTTAACTCCCGGAATAAGTCCCTGATTCGCCATCTCCCTGAAAATAACCCTCGAAACTCCAAAAGTGCGGATATACCCTTTTGGCCTACCCGTTAATTTGCATCGATTGTGCAGTCTCACCGGGGATGCGTTCCGTGGTAGTTTCTGAAGCGCCTCATAGTCTCCCGCTTCCTTCAGTGCCTTCCTTTTCTCAGCATATTTTGCTACCACTTTTGCCCTTTTTCTTTCCCGGGCTTTCATTGATTCTTTAGCCATACTAATTCTTTTTAAATGGCAGACCCAGTTCTGCTAATAATGATTTCGCTTCCTTATCCGTTTTCGCTGTGGTCACAAACGAAATATCCATTCCATTTATCCTGTTGATCTTGTCAATATTGACCTCAGGGAAAATGATTTGTTCGGTTACTCCCAGATTATAGTTTCCTCTCCCGTCAAACCCGGTCGCCCTGATTCCGCGGAAGTCACGCACCCTTGGTAAAGCGCTCGTAACCAACCGGTCGAGGAATTCATACATCCTCTCTCCCCGAAGGGTAACTTTGGCGCCGATGGGCATTCCTTTTCTTAATTTGAAAGCAGCAACATCCTTCTTGGAGATGGTAGATACGGCTTTCTGTCCGGTGATCATTGTAAGCTCATCAACAGCATGATCTATAAGTTTCTTGTCGGCCACTGCGGCACCTACACCCCTGCTGACAACAATCTTTTCCAGTTTTGGCACCTGCATTACATTGGAGTAGCCAAATTCATCTGTGAGCGCCTTGATGACACGCTCCCTGTATTCTTTCTTTAATCTCGGTACGTAAGCCATAACTAAATTACTTCATTGGATTTCTTGGAAACGCGCACTTTTTTACCCTCGCGAATCACAAAACCGACTCTGGTGGTATTTCCGGATTTCGAATCAATAAGTGACAGATTGGAAATATGGATTGCCGACTCTTTCTTAACGATACCACCCTGTGGGTTGCGGGCACTGGGCTTTTCATGTTTTGAAACCATGTTGGCTCCCTCAATGATCGCCTTTTTTTTTTCGCGGTCGATACGCACAATTTTACCCTCGG
>JBGTMS010000125.1:0-26476 GCA_041743425.1 Zeaxanthinibacter sp.
GAAATAAAAAATTACTGCCCATACTGAGATTAGTGGTATGAGGAGAAGTGCAAAATATTTCGTGGTATGGTTAAGTAATTTCATACATATGATGATACGCCCTGCAGCCGGGATTCAATTTTTTTGACACTGAGAATAGGATTTTTCCCTTGACTTATTCAAAATTGTTTAGGTAACAGTTTGCATGTTCAATGTACATTCAATTTGTACCCAATTCCGTAAACTGCCTCAATTTCTATTGTGGCCCGAACATTGATCAATTTTTTACGCAAGTTCTTAATCTGTGAATAGATAAAATCAAAACTATCCGCCTGATCTATATGATCTCCCCAAACGTGTTCTGCCAATGCCGTTTTAGTCACTAGCCGCGTCTTATTGGAAATGAGATAGAGCAGGATGGCGAATTCTTTGCGATTAAGAAATGCTTCAGCCTCTTCAATAAGCACCGTACGGTTTTCGGGATCGATGCGGACATTTCCTACTTCTATAATATTAATGCCATCAAAATTACGCCGCCTGACCACCGCCCGTACACGGGCATGCAATTCTGCCATATGAAATGGTTTGGGCAGGTAATCGTCCGCTCCAAGGTTCAACCCCTTGATTCTGTCGTCCAGGGAATCCTTGGCCGATACGATGATGACTCCGTCAGACTTACCCAAGTTTTTGAGCTGTTGAAGCAGTTCAAGCCCGTCACCATCAGGCAAGGTAATGTCCAGGAGAATACAATCATATTCATACATCGCAATCTTTTCCCTTGCCGTGGCAAAATCGGTAGCTGTCTCAACGTTATACTGTTCCCGTTCCAGCGTCATCTTCATATTTTTGAGCATTTCCGGTTCATCTTCAATAATCAGAATCTTCATGGCTTCTAAAATTTCCTTCAATAGTAAGAATGAATTCTATAAACAATTTGGAATTGAAAGCGACAGTAAACTTGGTTATGGGTCATTACAGAGGTACGATGACTATAAGTTCCGGTCATCTTCCCGATGTTAAAAGTCGTAAAACTCCCGGCGGTATCATTCCAGATTCCTTACAGCATCTTTCATTTACTTTGTATCAAATTTAAAAATACATAAGATGATAAAGAAGAATTTAGTGATGGGAATTAGTGCATTGTTCTCTCTGGCGCCAGTTGTTGCTCAGGATATGAACGCAAAAGAAATACCAACTGAAATAGTAACGGCTTTTGAAGCGTCTTACCCGGAAGTTGACGATATTGAGTGGGAAAAAAATGATTCCATTTACAATGTCGATTTTGAGATGAAGGGTCAGGAGCACGAAATCTGGTATACGGCTGAAGGTAAAGTATCTCAATCCGAACGCGAGATCAGTGAGTCGGACTTACCGGAAGTGATAGCGTCGGCCCTTACAGCCAATTATGCCGGGTATAAGGTCGATTCAGTGGAGATAATGGAGGAGAATGGTTCTACCCTTTACGAGATTGAACTTGAAAAAAGCGGATTGGAAGACAAAAACGTAACCTATGATAATGAAGGAAAACTGGTAAGTGAAATAAACGATTAGTATATTTATTTGCACAGATTTGATTAAAGAGGGCCGGAAGCGATTCCGGCTTTTTTAAAAACCCGGGCATATTAATATTGAAAAAAGATTGCGACCTTATATCTTCCTGCTTCTACTTATTATTTTATTGTCCACTCCCTCCGGAGTTGTGGGACAGGATCGATTTACCGGCTATCAGGAACCGTCTGTCCAAATTGGGTATTCCCTTACCGATAGCTACGCTCACACCTTTGGTGTTGATGAAAGAATCTATTGGTATCGGGAAGGTCAGTTGGGGTGGGAGGTCAAACAACTGGATCTTAGTCACTTTTCTGATTTTTCACTGAATGAAAAGAACAGAATTGCGCTTGGAATCCAGTATCGATTTGAGAAAATATTTGAAAAAGAGGCCGAGAATGAATTGCGATTTACGGAAGAGTATACCTATTTTTGGAAGGCATCTGGAATTGATTTCGGGCACAGGCTTAGGGCTGAGCAGCGTATCAGGTCTTCATTTACCGCCTTTCGGTTCAGGTATAGGCTTGACATGCAGTTTCCTTTGCGAATTAAAGAGAAAGGGCAAGGTGGTATAAATTTTAAAGCCAACACGGAAACCCTGATCACCCTGGCCCAAATGAATCCTATCTCTTTCGAGCAACGAATAGCAGTCGGAATAGGATGTATCTTAAATGATGTTACCGAAATTGAACTGGTCGCAGAGTACAGGCTCGGTGATTATACCCAAAATCTAAGCCATGAATTATTTTTTGTAACGGGACTTATACTCAACCTGTAGGTTGCCCCTGATCACTATTGATGTAGCGACACAACACGGAGGGGAATAGACATGTGCGGGTCCATAACGATCCGATATATAAATTCTAAATTTCATTCAGATGACTGCCGCTTTGTTATTCATTCATTTTTTGCAATCCAGTCCAAAAATTCTTACAGGCATAGGAGAGGAGCCGGATTTTGACTTCAGTCCGGATTTTTCTTTAAAATCATCCTGGCGTTATCGGCAGGCCTATTAATTGGGGTGGAAATGGAATATAACGGAAAGTATGCAGGCCTTAAGACCAATATGCTGGTTGCAGTGGGGGCCTGCGCTTTTGTTATCCTTTCATTACATTACCAGGGAGGGGGTTTCATAGATCTCACCAGGGTGCTTATTCACGTGGTAACAGGTATCGGCTTTTTAGGGGCAGGAGTGATCCTCAAAAAAAGAGACATGATCCAGGGACTTACAACAGCCGCCACTGTATGGTGCAGCGCGGCGGCAGGATGCATCACTGCTCTCTATCTGGTAACAGATCTCATGATATTCACAGGAGCAGTGGTCCTGGTCAACATGATATTTGGTCTGTTTGGAAAAAAAATAGGAGCAAAGGGTGAATAGGAAGTCGGACCGCCTTTGATCAGTCAGCTTTTTCACACTCACTCTCCAGTTTCAACACCTCAGTGCCATCTTCCTGCTCCATAAATAAGACCCTGTTCTCATCGGTGCCATTTCTGGTAATTTCACTGCCTTTAATTTTTTTGGTGATTGATCGGGGATAAATTTTCACCACTTTGCCTGTGGCATATCCATTTCCCCATTTCCATTTTAATACTGTTCCGATTCGAATCATCTTCTATTGTTTTAAATAAGAATCCGCTGCACTGCAGCTGACATACCAGGGAAGGGATCCATTCAGAGGATAGATCGGACAAGTCCGCCTTCAACCCGAATGGAGGCGCCATTAGTGGCAGATGCGAGGGCACTGCAATAGTAGACCACCGTATCAGCGACTTCTTCCACGGATGCAAATCGCTTTAGCAAGGAAGTGGGGCGCATATTTTTGAAGAAATTCTCTTCCACCTCCTGTTTTGTAATATGGTCTGTTTTGGAGAGATCTTCAATAAATGCGCCGACTCCTTTGGATTTCGTAGGGCCTGGCAGGATGGAATTTACGGTCACGTCCGTTCCTTGTGTTAGCTCGGCCAGCCCTCTGCTTACTGCAAGCTGTGCGGTCTTGGTCATCCCGTAATGAATCATTTCACTGGGAATAAAAACGGCAGATTCACTGGAAATGAAAATGATTCTCCCCCAGTTTTCTGCCATCATACGGGGAAAACAATGCCTTGACAACCTTATGCCACTCATCACATTCACTTCAAAAAACCGTAGCCAATCCTTATCCGGAATCTCAAGAAAAGGTTTCGGTTCAAAAATTCCTGCATTGTTTACAAGAATATCTATTCCCGGCAATTGCGTCAACAGATACTCCACCTCCTCCGGTTTAGAAAAATCGGCCGCAATCCCGGTTATTAAAAAGTTGTTATCCTGCCGCTGGAGTTCCTTTACCGCCTTATTCACGCTCTCTTCAGACCTGCCATTAATGATAACCCTCACACCTTCCGCCAGAAGTCGATTAGCAATGGCAAAGCCAATCCCTGCCGTTGAGCCGCTTACAAATGCGGTCCTATTTTTTATTTTTAAATCCATGATTCACTTTTTTTAGGAGTAGAAATTTAATACGCACGACTATTGAAATAAAAAAAATGTAAAGTCCAAAAATGTTTCAAAAGAATATAGTAAAGCCCAAATATAACTTTGAGTTACTGCCTGTAGAGCTTCGTAACGCATAATAATTGAATCCAGGTCTATGCCCCTGGGCCGTATAAACTTGTGAAATACATTCCATATATCTTTCTTCAATGCCTTTATTTTGTGCGGAACATACTGTTATTACAATAGTAAAAAGAATCACAATGGTAATGCGGGATGTCATGTGCAGGCCAAAGAATGTCAGAGGGAAATCCTACTAATTATTGCTTCAGCTAATGTCACTAATTTTAAGAATAGAATCTGTTTTTTTTTAGAATATTCGCTTCAGCCAGGTGCATGGTAGAGCGGGGAATATTTCCAGCACCTCCTTAAATCCTGTAAAATACATGTGTCCCTGTAATTTAATCTTACCTCGTTAAAATTATGTCTCACCTTTGAGGCTGGGCAACCCGCAACGGTAGGACTAACGAAGGGCTGAGTGTATCAACTTTTTATCCGATGTTGACGGCCAATTTGCCTCCTATGGGTTATTTATCCGGTGCATTGGATTTTTCAACACTAGTCCATGCAATAAGAAATAATGCCAGCATTTCCGCGATGGTCCTTATGACATGGTAACACCACCATCTGTCTCTCAAAATTTTCCAGTTTTCGGGAAGGGTTTGTGACTTCCACAAAAGCATTTCGTTTTGAATGGGAAGATTCCCAAAGCGGGATATGAAAATACAGGAAATTAAAAATGCTGCCGCCACAATCAGGCTGATGAGAATTGTCTTATTGTTCCGCTGAATATAGGCTGAAAATAGGGTGATAATTGTAGCCATTATAACCAGGGAAACCATGAGCGTATTTAGCGATGTAATAAGATGTTGTTGCTGTTCTACGTAGGTGGAAGGGGTGTAGCCGGCCGGATTAAAACCGATGCAAATACCAAAACTGGTTCCGGCCAGTATAGCCACCAGGATGATATTTAAAAAGCGAATTATTGTGGCTGTCATGGTGCCTGGCATTGAAGTGTGGAAATGCTATTTGGTCGCAGTAATTTCTGAATTAAGGGTCGTTACTTTTTATTTTCAAGCATCTGATGCACTTTTGATAAATTTCTCCCTTTCCAACAATGACAACCGGCAGTCAGCACTATTGTTTTCAGATCAGAAAAATTGGATCAGTTGTTAAAGTCCTGAAGATTAGTATACTCGTAGTTGTAAATTTCAGAATTTTATATCCCACCGGCAAGACTTTTTGTCAAATAATTGTTCATATAATGCTCAAAACAGCTTGCTATAGAAATTGCTCGGGAGCTGTTTTACTATGGGCTCTTTGTTTATCTTTGAAAGCTCTTCCCGAACTAAAAATATGGAGATTGTCTTGGTAATTGGGCTGTTGATTTTGGCCCTTGTTTTATTCGCCAGCGAAAAATTTTCAGTTGATGTCGTTACTATTGGGCTTTTGGTCATTTTGACCCTGACGGGTATCCTTACTCCGGAGGAGGCCTTTGAAGGATTCAGTAATGATTTTATGATTATTCTGGCATCCATTTTTGTCATTTCGGGCGCGTTATCCGAAACCGGCTTGCTTGATAAAATGGGATCCCGATTGATCAAACAGCTAAAGAGCAAAACCCTTTTCGTTTTCTTCACGATGATCGTGACGGGCTTCTTTTCTGCCTTTATGAACAATACAACCGTAACAGCCCTGGTAACCGGGCCTGTCGTCGGGATGTGCAGAAAGTTGTCCATCAATCCTTCAAAGGTGCTCATGCCTGTCGCCTATGCTTCAATTCTTGGGGGCACCTGCACGCTAATAGGAACCTCTACGAATGTTGCTGTCAGTGGGTACATGACCTCTGTAGGTCTAAGGCCCATAGATTTCTTTGAAATACTATGGATAGGATTGATTCTGTTTGCCGCTGGTCTCATATTTATCATTGTTTTATGGAAAAGGATACTTCCCGATTATAAGGAATCCGGCTATACTGAAGATTATAATATGAAACAGTATTTATCGGAAATAATAATCGTGGAAAAATCCAAGCTTATCGGCCAGTCTGTGTTTCAATCCAATCTGGCCAAACAGAATATCAGGATATTAAAAATTATTCGCGGTGTGGAGGAGTTTATTCCTGATCGCTTCAGTAGAATTGAAGCCAATGATATTTTTATTGTAGAATGTAAAATAGAGGACCTCATTAAAGTAAAGGAATCCTACGATCTGGATGTACTTGCCGACACCATTACGGAAAAGGAAATACAAAGTGACAAGATCAGTTTGGCTGAAGTGCTTATAACCCCGGGATCCCGTCTTTTAAATCAGTCGCTGCGCGACGCCCGCTTTCGTCAGAACTTTGATCTGGTTGTTTTGGCAGTCCACCGCCTTGAAAGTACCGTATCGTCAAAGATAGGGGACCTGAAACTTAGAATCGGCGATGTATTATTGGTTCAGGGAACAGAGGAAGTAATCAGTGCGAAAAGGAGTTCTATTGATTTTTCATTTATAGGGGATTTCAAGGTGAATATGTTTAAGGAAAGAAAGGGAATTATTTCTGCATTGATATTTATCGGTGCCGTGATTGCCGGTTCTCTGAAAATAGTGCCACTTTCGATCGCTTTTTTAACGGCAGCGTTACTCATCGTGCTGATAGGGGCTTTGAGCGTTGAGCGGGTTTATCAGGTATTGGATTGGAAGCTGCTGATTCTAATAGGAGGGATGAGTGCCTTCGGCACAGCCATGGAAAATTCGGGCGCCTCGGCCTTTCTCGCAACGAATATTGTACATCTTCTGGGTGATTATGGGGTCATATATGTACTTGCAGGATTTGTAATACTGGTCATCATTCTTACCCAGCCCATGTCGAATGCAGCCGCGGCTCTGGTTGTGTTGCCGGTTGCACTGGAAGCCGCAGAATTGATGAATGCCGATCCACGCTCCTTTGCAATAGCCATAATGCTGGGCGCCTCCGTTTCTCTGGTGACCCCCTTTGAACCTTCTTGTATTCTAGTCTATGGCCCGGGAAAGTATAAGTTTTTGGATTTTATTAAAGTGGGCGTACCGCTTACCATTATATTGTTGGTTCTAATTTTATGGCTGGTTCCGGTTTTTTGGCCTTTGGAATTGATAAAATAATCAAATGACAATTGTGAACCCGATTGAGCGGACCCAACTGCGGCCGGCAGGTTTCCGAAACCGTGGACAAAAGGTTTCAAATCCGCACGATCGGAAGTGCAAATAATAAGGCTGCCTTGCAGCAGCCTATTGAGTAGCGAGAGGGGGACTTGAACCCCCGACCTCAGGGTTATGAATCCTGCGCTCTAACCACCTGAGCTACCTCGCCGGAAAATTATTTTCTATTTGATGAGCATACCTGTTGCAAAAGTGCCAAACAGAGCTGTTTTGATAGCCTTGACACAGGCTTTTAAGCGGCTGCAAATATAAAGTTTAATTTCCTCTCAAGCACAATTGACCGGCCAAAAATATTCTTGTGCTTTTATTTTTTTATCATTTTTAAATATATATATTGTCCGGTGTAAATAGAAAATGGAATGAAGGATAAAACAAAATTTGAATTGGAATTTGTAATTCAATCCTCTCCGCAACTTTTATATCAATACCTTTCTACACCTTCCGGACTTTCAGAATGGTTCGCCGATAATGTCAATTCCCGCGGGGAGACCTTTAATTTTATCTGGGATGGATCTGAAGAACAGGCAAAGTTATTGAAAAGAAAAAGCGACGAGTTTGTAAAATTTGCATGGGAAGAGAATGAAGATGACAGCTATTTTGAAATGAAAATCATTGTCGATGAAATCACCAAAGACGTCTCTCTATTTATAACAGATTTCGCAGAGGACGAGGAAGTCGATGAAGCCAAAATGTTGTGGTCTAACCAGGTTTCCGATCTCAAGCAGGTACTCGGATCCAAATAGTCTACTGGGAATAACCGTATATTTGGCCTTGAAATTTTCAAGGTTTTTTTATGATCAATTTTGACGGGCAGATCTTGCCTGCTGAGTCTTTTTATCTCAATCATGAAAACAGGGGATTGAGATACGGGGATACCCTTTTTGAAACCATTAAGGCGATTCACGGACAGTTGCTCTTCTGGGAAGACCATTACCTCCGACTTATGGCCTCCATGCGGATTTTAAGAATGGAGATTCCAATGGCTTTTACCATGGAATACCTGGAAGCGGAAATATGTAGGACTTTGATTGCATCAGGGCTGCAGGAAGCAGCTGCCAGAGTCCGATTAACGGTATTCCGGAAAAATGGCGGTCTCTATCTTCCTTTGAGCAGTCAGATTTCTTTTATTATAGAAGCGACCGCTTTGTCGGAAAATACCTATTCCTTTTCTACTGAGCGCTACGAAATAACGCTCTTTAAAGACCACATCGTTCATAACGGACTGATCTCAACCCTCAAGACGGGAAACAAACTGATCCAGGTCTTGGGAAGTATTTATGCCCGGGAGAACGGTTACCAGAATTGTGCGCTCCTCAATCAGGACAAGCAGGTGATCGAAGCGTTGAATGGAAATTTGTTTCTAGTAAAGGATGAAATACTGAAAACCCCGGCACTCGGAGACGGCTGTATCAATGGAATCATGAGAAAGCAGATTTGCAGGATCGCTAAGAAGTTAACACACATTCAGCTGTCAGAGTCTGCTGTTTCACCTTTCGAATTGCAGGATGCCGATGAGATTTTCATCACCAATGTGATTATGGGCATACAACCTGTCACCCATTACAGAAAGGCCGTCTTCAAACATCCGGTAACTTCTGAAATCCTTAAGGAATTAAATCTGCTGACCGCTATTTCTAATTGAGACCAGGGTTTTCGGGAGCATTGGACCAGATCAGATAATCTCCCCCTAATTCCATCATTTTTTCCCTCCAGAATGCATTGGTTGATTTCTGGATGATGTCACTCTCGTAATGATTTTTTACTACGATCCATGATTTGGAGTGTAGTTCCTGGTCAAGCTGAAGAGAGGCCCAGCCTGAATATCCCAGAAAAAATCGTATGTCCTTGCTGGTAATTTTGCAGGAATTGATCAGGACGATTGTGCTGTCAAAGTCGCCGCCCCAATAGATGCCGTCTGAAATTTCAATGCTGTTTTCAATCAGATGGGGTACCTTGTGTATAAAATACAGGTTGTCCTGTTCTACCGGACCCCCATTGAATACCTGAAAAGGGACCTTTATTTCCGTGATTAGGTCGCTTATATCATAATCCAGCGGCTTGTTGAGGATAAAGCCTACAGATCCTTCCTCGTTGTGTTCTGCCAGCAATACCACCGACCTGTTGAACGAGACATCGCCCGTCAAGGCTGGTTCGGCAATAAGGAGATTGCCTTTTGTCGGTTTTATGGCGAGCATGGCACACATATGCAAACTAAAATAAACTATTTATTATAAATAACAAACACAGGTGAAACTAAAAAAGCACCTCCGCCAGGGAAGTGCTTTTTTTATATTTTCCAACGAAGGATTAATTTACTGAACTGCTCAAATCCGAACCGGCCTTAAATTTAACCACATTCTTGGCGCCAATACGGATGGTCTTTCCTGTAGAAGGATTTCTGCCTTCTCTCGCATTCCTTCTGGACACTGACCATGACCCAAATCCTACCAGGGAAACCCTGTTTCCCTTTTTAAGGGATTTTTCGACATTGCCTAAAAAAGATTCCAAAGATTTCTTCGCAGCTGCCTTTGTGATACCAGCATCTGCTGCCATTGCATCGATTAATTCTGTCTTGTTCATAATAGAATAATTAATTGTTGTTAATAATTTCAAAGCTCAAACAAATTTATAGGGATTTGCGGTTAACACAAGTAAAATCAGGGATAATTAGCGTTTTTGTTAATAACTCAGGACGTTTGTTGATAAAGTACAGGAATTTTATCCTTTTCGTGAAGCCCAATGGTAGCAGGGCTTCAGACCATATAGGCCGATTCCGCCAATCTCAGTCCATTCAATACCTCACGCACCTGCATCTTCCGACGTCCTGCAAGTTGCACTTCAAGGAGGTGCAGAAATCCATCTTTGACTGCTACCTTCAACACTTTTTCATGAACAACAATGTGTCCCGCAGGGTAATTGTGAGCGGTCAGTTCCACCCTGGCGCCAGTGATTTTTAAAGATAGTACTTCGCTGCCGTTGTTCAGGGTGGTACTGGCAGCCGGATAGGGGCTGAGTCCCCGGATATGGTCATAAATCGCTTGAGCCTTCTTTTTCCAATCAATTCTACAGATTTCGGGATTGAGCTTTGGAGCCATTTTCAGATCCGGACCAACCGTTTGTTCCTTCCTCCCGACAGGCCCGGAAGCTAGTGCCCGAACCGTTTCAATGACCAGTTCCGCACCCTTATACATGAGTTTGTCATGAAGCGAACCGGCATTATCCTCAGCTTCGATTATGACCTCACTTTGAAGAATTAATGCTCCGGTATCTATTTTTTCATCGATAAAAAAAGTGGTTACCCCGGTCCTGGTTTCTCCATTAATGATGGCCCAGTTAATGGGTGCGGCTCCCCGATAATTGGGAAGGAGGGAAGCATGGAGGTTAAATGTGCCATATTGGGGTAGTTGCCAAACAACTTTAGGTAACATTCTGAAAGCCACGACAATCTGCAGGTTGGCTTCCAGTGAACGTAGTTCTTTATGAAACTCCGGATCTTTGAGATTGGTGGGTTTCAGCAGCCGCAATCCCACCTTCATGGCATAGGCTGAAACCGCCGATTCCTGTAGTTTCCGGCCTCTCCCCGCCGGTCTATCCGGCGCAGTCACAACGCCTACCAACAAGTAGGAAGATTGAACTAGTGCCTCCAGAGTGCTAACTGCAAACTCGGGACTTCCCATAAAAAGTATTCGCAGATTTCTCATTTATAGCACTGTGTATTCATTTCTTGAATTGACCGAGATGTTCCTGTCTTCCAGTAAACTTCTGAGAACTTCCAGAATCACCGGTTCCTCATACCGGAGCAGGGTGGTGATTTTTCTGGATGTCAGTTTCTTTTCTGAGAGAAGTTCCAAAATCTTTTCCCGGATGGTTTCACGAATGTAAGGTTCCGCCGGGAGCTTGCCTTTGCAAACATCGCAATTTCCACAGCGTTCCGGATCAAGTTCGCCAAAATATCTGAGTAGCTGTCGATTCCTGCAGTCCCTGTCGTTACGCACATACCGCAGCATATTTTCTACCTGATCTCTTTTAATTTTCTGAAGGGCCATCACTCTTGGCGCAAAAGTATTTATCGTGCGGTCATCTTCCCTTGGCACCAGAAAGGTAATCTCGAGGTCGCTGCCTGAGGACGTATAATTGATGATGCCATCCTTCCCCAAGGCAGATAGCACATCTAATACTTTTTCTTCTGGCATTCCGGCCTTTTTGGCAATCAGCAAGGGATTGATATTTGTTTCATAATCGAACACCCCCCCGTAGGTCCGCAACACCGCCTGGACTACCGGTTCCAAATCCCTTTTCGTATTCATGTATACGATTAATTGTTGTTTCGAGGCCAGGAACTGAAGGGTGGTCTTCCTTGAGAAGGCAGGGGAAAGCGCAATTACGGAATGCTGATCAAGCAGCTGCAGGGCATTATACGCCAGGGTGGTTTTAAAATTATAAGCCTGGCAGAAATCTGTGAAGCGGAACTGAAATCTTTCGTCATTACCTTCTCCATAGGGAATTCTGAAATAGTTATTCAGCTTGAGGTACAGCACTTTTAAAAAGGATACCTCGGGCATCACTTCAAGGAACTGACTTCTTACTTGTGTTTCCTCATCGTTGTTGGTCAATAGTACCGCTCTTGCCGGCTGCCCGTCCCTGCCTGCTCTTCCGGCCTCCTGAAAATAGTTCTCGAGGCTGTCTGGTATCTGGTAATGAACCACCAGGGAAACATCCGGTTTATCAACGCCCATTCCAAAAGCATTCGTGGCCACCATGATCCGGGTCTTATTGCCCAGCCATTCTTTAAGCCTGTTCTTTTTTTCCAACCCTGAAAGGCCCCCGTGAAAAAAAAGGGCGCCCAACTTCTGTTTTTCCAGATAAGCCTGTACTTCCTCGGCGGCCCGTCTGGTACGGACATAAATGATCGCACTTGCAGGATTCTCCTGACAAAGTCGCAGGAGTCGGTATGGTCTGTCCTCTTCCCTCAGGACACTGAAACTGATGTTGGGTCTTGCAAACGAATCCTTAACAATAAGTGGATCCCGGAATTCAAGATTTTCCATTATATCTACCGCCACTTTTCTTGTTGCCGTAGCTGTCAGGGCGATGAAGGGCACCCCGGCTTTCAATTTCCTGAGGATGGCACAGTTCAGGTAGGCCGGCCTGAAATCATTACCCCATTGCGAAATGCAATGCGCCTCATCAATTGCGACCAGGCTGACCTGCATCTGGGTAATTCTTTCCAGGATCATTTCCTGCTGGAGGCGTTCCGGAGAGAGGTAAAGAAATTTGTAGTTGCCATACAGACAGTTATCAAGGAGGTCTACAAGCTCATCTTCTGCAATTCCTCCGGTAAGCGCCACGGCCTTGATTCCCTTCTCCCTGAGGCTGTTAACCTGGTCCTGAATCAAAGCGATCAGCGGGGAAACAACAATGCACAATCCCGGTTGCAGTAAGGCAGGAATCTGGTAGCATACAGATTTCCCTCCACCGGTCGGAAGCAGGGCGAGTACATCCCTGCCGCTCAAAACACTCTGGATAATGGTTTCCTGTGATCCTCTGAATTCGGAATGTCCCCAGTACTTTTTTAGATATTCAAGGGGCGTAATCATAAGGGCTGATTTAATTTCTCAAGAATCCATGTCGTTCTCTTGCCAACTGTGCCTTCCGGTACGATTACCGGACTATAACCAAGGGATTCGTAAGTGGTCTGCAACTGGTAATGAATGGCAATGGCCTCTTCAAAACTTTCCATCCGTTCATTGTCGGAGACGTATATTGCTTCCCACGGGGGCAGCAAGATAATCTCATCGTATCGGTTTTCCTTGCAGGCGTTCACAAATTTCTGTCCATAAGCCTGACCGAAATAATTCATATAGGCCAAAACATCAGGTACGCCACGGTCAAAAAAGACCATTGGATGCAGTTGATCCGATGCGCTTTTATATTGCGCTACGCGTCCGTTGAGCAGACGCAGGTTAAATTCCATCGGGTCCGATACAAAATCGATAGGATTTGAGCTGAGCGCTTCTGAAGAAATTTCTTTTTTGGCCTCAAGTGTCATGTTTCTGATGATCTCATGAAAACAAAGATAACCTGCGGCTTCCAGAGAGGCAATTACGGAAGTTTTCCCGGTTCCCGGGCCGCCGGTAATAACAACTTTTTTTGTTATGAAACCGTTCATTGTGAATGTTAAATGTAATCATTCGGCACTAGCTCAGAAAATTAAGCGCAGACCCGTATATTTGTAAAAAGAATCGAATGGCCAAGGACAACCCCGAAGATTTTTACAACAGGCTGAAAGAAGAACTTTTAGAGAATACTGACTGGCCTTCAAACTACCTTTTCAAATTCATCATTCCTTCGGATCCTGAAAAAATTACAAAGATTCATACGATTTTTGACAACACCGGTGCGGTAATTGAATCAAAACAATCCAGCAAAGGTAAATACACAAGCATCTCCGTCACTGTACATCTTAAGAACCCGGATGAAGTTATCCTGAAATATAAGGAAGTAGGAGCCATTGAGGGGGTTATCTCCCTTTAAAGTGGTATTTGTGGGATAATTTTGTTACTTTGCGGCCGTTATCAGTATACTTCCTTTTGTAAAATAATCATCATCGCTTAATACTATCAATTTGAATCCAGTAGAAAATCTAGAATACAATACCGATCGTTCCATGCTGATCATTCCCGAGTATGGCCGTCATTTTCAGAAAATGGTGGATCATGCCGTATCAATAACGGATGATGTGGAACGCAATAAAGTGGCACAGGCCATTATAAGTGTCATGGGTAATCTTCAACCACATCTCAGGGATGTGCCTGATTTCCACCATAAATTATGGGACCAACTTTTTATTATGTCCGACTTTAAACTCGATGTGGAGTCGCCTTTTCCAATCACCAGTAAAGAGGTGCTGCAACAGCGGCCGGAACCTTTAAAGTACCCTCAGAATCATCCGAAGTACCGTTTTTACGGTAATAACATCAAACAGATGATCGATGTGGCTATCAAATGGGAGAAAGGAGATATGAGAGATGGTCTGGAGTACGCCATCGCAAATCATATGAAAAAATGCTACCTGAACTGGAATAAAGATACAGTAGATGACGATGCTATCTTCGCGCACCTGTATGAATTAAGTGACGGCAAGATCGACCTGGCATCGGATGGAGAGAATCTTACCGAAAGCGGACAGTTCCTTAAAAACCGCCCTTCCAAGACAAATCGGGTCACACCCGGGAAGAAGACGCCAAGAAATAACACCAATAATAACAACAACAACCGAAGCAAAAAAAGGTATTAATTTTTTACTTCTAAATGGGAACATTTAAAATTGAGGGTGGCCATAAACTCCATGGCGAGATCACCCCGCAAGGTGCAAAAAATGAGGCCTTACAAATACTCTGCGCGGTACTGCTGACCTCCGAAAAGGTAACCATTCACAATATTCCTGACATCGTGGATGTCAATAAATTAATTACCCTGCTTGGAGACTTGGGGGTGAGAATCCATAAATTGGGTAAGGGGTCCTTCGAATTCACGGCCGATTCCGTAAATATGGACTACCTGCAATCCGATCAGTTCAAATCGGATGGCCGTGGTCTTCGCGGTTCAATCATGCTTGTTGGTCCATTGCTGGGGCGGTTTGGGAAAGGGTATATTCCAAAACCTGGGGGGGACAAAATTGGAAGGAGAAGGCTGGATACCCACTTTGAAGGTTTTATAAAACTAGGTGCCAAATTCAGGTACAACAGTGAGGAATATTTTTACGGAGTAGAAGCCAAAAAACTGGTAGGTACCTATATGTTGCTGGATGAAGCTTCGGTAACAGGAACAGCAAATATCGTGATGGCTGCGGTACTCGCAAAGGGAACCACGACGATTTACAATGCGGCATGCGAACCTTACCTTCAGCAATTATGTAAAATGCTGAACAGAATGGGGGCCCGTATCTCAGGAATCGGATCTAACCTGCTGGTAATTGAGGGAGTGGGTCAATTGGGGGGTACAGAACACAGGATGCTGCCTGATATGATTGAAATAGGAAGCTGGATCGGGCTCGCGGCCATGACACGTAGTGAGCTCACTATTAAAGAGGTGAGCTGGGACGATTTGGGGCAGATTCCGACAGTTTTCCAAAAACTGGGACTAAAACTGGAGCGGCGCGGGGAGGATATTTATATTCCGGAAACCAAAGGTTATGAGATACAGAACTATATAGACGGATCTATTCTTACAGTCGCTGATGCCCCCTGGCCAGGTCTGACTCCGGACCTGTTAAGTATCATTCTTGTAATGGCAACTCAGGCGAAGGGCGAACTGATCATCCATCAGAAAATGTTTGAAAGCAGGCTCTTCTTTGTAGATAAACTCATTGATATGGGAGCCAAGATCATTCTTTGTGATCCTCATAGGGCAACCGTCATCGGCCACAATTTTAAATCGACCCTAAAAGCGACCACAATGGTTTCTCCTGACATCAGGGCCGGAGTGGCGTTGCTCATAGCGGCACTGTCTGCCAAAGGAACCTCTACAATCCACAATATTGAACAAATAGACAGGGGATATGAAAATATAGACACCCGTCTCAGGGCCATTGGTGCCCATATCACCCGAATATAGGTTCCCCTTTATCCCATGCTTACCGGGCATTCCATCAGGCCTGTTTTTCCACAAGGGTCCCGTCGGGATACTTTGCGAACCGGCCTTTTTCTTTCGGATGTACATGATCGGGATAAGGCCAGGGCCAGCCCCCGAACCCGGTTAACCTGTATTCCTGTATTCTCTGCTGTATTTCCTTTTCGGTCGTCATGACAAAGGGGCCATTTTTCGCTACCGGCTCTCCGATAGGCCTTCCCTGCAAGAGCAAAAGCCGGGATACCGAGGTACCATTAATAATCTCCGCCTTCATTCCCGGCGCGAGGGTTAGGCCGTTTCCGGAGGTGACTTCCTTCCCCTCAATGCGCAATTCTTTTCCTTCAAAGTAGAAAAGCGATCTTGTCGTATCATTACCTGTTGTCGGAAGTTCGAATGCACTGCCCGCATTCATGGTAATATCCCAGATGGCTACCTGATTGCTGCTGTCAGCCGCCCAGGAATCTGGCGCGGGCGCGGGTGCGGTGTGATTATCATAGGTCCCACTGATCAGTCTTACCCGGGCACCTCCCATTTCAATTAAAGGAATATCTTCGTGCCAGAGCATTTTAAAATGGGGTTCTACCAGTTTGTTGACTGCAGACAGATTAAGCCAGATCTGGAACAATACCAGTTCATTTTCTGACGCTGTATTGAGTAAGGGAAACATTTCAGAATGCTGGACGCCACGGCCGGCAGTCATCCACTGAACATCACCCTCCCCGAAACGGCCGGCTGCGCCTAGTGAGTCGGAATGGTCGCAGAATCCTTTATTCACTATTGTAATAGTTTCGAAGCCACTATGGGGATGGTAAGGGAAGCCAGGAACCTGATGACCATGATACATTCGCCAGCCATCTTTAACGGTAAAATCATTACCGAGATTTCTTCCTTCAAGAGATGCTGCCGGGCCCATATGCTCATTGGCGCTTGGAAAGTGATCATGATGATAGACACAGAAGAGGAACGGGTCCTGTGTTTCCCATGGAAAACCGAGAGGAAATATTCGCTGAATTACAGACTTCATAATTAAAGTAGTTTATGGCCTTTTTACTGTGCGCCATGTTAGGTCCTGCTCGTTATTTGTGGACAGCAGTATTGATCTCCACCCAGTTGTTTTCAGGATCCTTAATATAAATCTGTTTCACGCCATCTGCCCTGTCTGTTACAGAATTTTCCTTTCCCGGCCAGTCCCAGTAGGTAATTCCATTTTTGGTCAGATGCGCTATAAGCCCATCCAAATTCTTAGTGGCCAGGCAGAGATGTTCACTCTTATTATGGTCCATGGAAACACTGTCCTTTCCAATGAGATGCAGCTGAGAATTCTCATGTATCCTGAACCATCGGAATCCCGAGGTTGCAGAGGGATGTGGGATTTCCTCCAGACCCAGCACGGTGGCGTAAAAATCCCCTGTTTTTTCCAGGTCCTTTACAATAAATGAATAATGATCATATTGAAATTCAAAGGATTGAGCGCTCAGGAGAACGCATTGAAATATAAATAGGGTCGCAAGAAATCGTTTCATGAGTTACATTTTAATAATCTTATAAAGGTACATATAATGTATCAGGGTTGGCTGATATCCATAACTGACCCCGCGTACCTGGGGCAAAATCACTGCCGGCTTGTACAGGTCCCTAATCAAGCCTGCTTTCTATACGGCGGTCCGGTATGACCCACAGGATGGCTACAAGAACATAACAGGCCAAAGCGGTCCAGGTTGAATAAAAGGCCATGATCGCCCCGATGAGATAAAATGCGATGGAAATCTTTTCTTTATTATGACGCCCCAGAATATTTCTGAGCGTTAAATCACCCTGATGGTGCCTGATGATGGTCTGTTGTAATATGGCATAGGCGATAGCGCTCATAAAAAGGACAATACCGTACATGACTACCGGAGCAGTAGCCTCATGTTCTTCACCCACCCAGGATGTAACGAAGGGAATGAGCGAAAGCCAGAATAACAAGTGCATATTGGCCCAAAGTATTTTCCCGTTCACTTTCTTGGTAATATGTAACAAATGGTGGTGATTATTCCAGTAGATTGCTATATAAACGAAGCTTATCACGTAGCTCAGAAAGGTTGGAATTAAATGTAGAAGTGAAGCAAAACTTGCTTCCTCCGGGACCCTAAATTCAAGTACCATGATGGTTATGATAATGGCGAGTACCCCATCACTAAAAGCCTCCATCCTGTTGGTGCTCATACCTGTCATTAGCCGTTAAATTTAATCTTACGGTGACTTCCATCGCAATAGGGCTTGTTCTCTGAAGCACCACACCTGCAAAAAGCTAGCGTTCCACTCAGGACTTCGTTTGTACCATCCGCCCTTATAAGGGTCGCCACGCCTTTAAAGAGCAGCGGACCATTTTGCTTTATAGTTATACTGTTAGTGGCAGTATCCACATTTTCTTCAGAATTCACACGCTCATTTATTGTATAGGTCAGCGCTCCTGAAGGACACTGACTGATCTGATCTATGAGTTCCTTCCCGCCGGCTTTGTCAGGAGTAATCCATGGTTTTTCATCCGGATGGTAGACTTCAGGCAGCATGGTTACACATACCCCTGAGTGGATGCATTTCTGTGGTTTCCATATGACCGTCAACTCTTTATTGGAATAGGTTTTCGTTATCTCACTCATAGCTTTGTTCATTTAAATGGATCGGGTGCATTTTACCCTTAAAAACAGAAGGTCCTGGAAGGTGATATCTGATCATTGTCGCGATAACGCTTATTTTCATCGAAGTTAATGAATGAAAGTTCAGATTTCACCATGGCAAAATTGTAACAGCACCTATTTTGTGCCAATGGGTGGTGGTCCGTCCGGCACAAACGCCTTATAAACCTCCGATCCTTTCCGTTGCTTGTATTCTGCTTTTACTTTTTCAACGAGTTTTGGATCCTGGTATAAATCTACCATGGTCATTCCAAGGGCTTTGGCCGCATAGGTCATGCCTTTGTGCCCAATGCTCATTCCCCCGCAGGCCACCACAGCCCAAGAATGCCAGGGCGTATCTTTAGGGGCAGTGGTAACTCCAAGATTGATATTTGGTACGTTCCAGCTGACATCTCCAACATCGGTAGAACCACCATCAGGGTTTTCCTTTGTTTCCTCAAGCGGCGAAATGGCGCTATCCATACCCAACTGCGGCATTCCGACACTTTCCTGTATCTTCTTGCCAAAGCTTATTTCCTCATCAGTATAAGCAATTGGTCCCAGCAAGCTGAGGTTTTTTTGTATGATCTCACCTCCGGCCCTGTTTACCAGAACCTCGTAGATACCCGAAATCAACGATAATTTATATTTTACATTCGCCATGATCGCGGCGCCTTCTGCCATGGCTTTTACCCGCTCGTACACAGGCATCATCCCACTGCGCTTGGAATCCCTTACACGTACCCAGAGCCGTGCGTAGTCAGGAACCACATTTACTACCTGGCCTCCGTCCTGAATATGATAATGGATACGGACGGTTGGATGGATATGTTCCCTGTAATAATTGATCCCGGTGGTATATAATTCAAGGGCATCTGAAGCGCTGCGTCCATTCCACGGATCTAGGGAGGCGTGTGCGGCCTGTCCATAGAATTCCACCTTAAAGTCGACGAGCGCGAGGGTACTCTGCACATCCGCAGTAGTGGTGGCGCTCGGATGCCAGCTGAGATTGACATCCACCCCATCCCATAATCCCTCTCGGACCATCCATATTTTTCCGAAGTACTTTTCTTCCGAGGGCGTCCCAAAAAATTTGATAGTCCCCTTTAATTTTCCTTGTTCCAGCAGTTCTTTGGCGGCGATTGCAGCCCCCAGACTCGCAGCACCAAAAAGATTATGACCGCATCCGTGACCGGCTGCTCCTTCATTCAGAGGCGATTTTACCGGTTCTGCCTTCTGGGATATTCCCGGTAAGGCATCAAATTCTCCCAGAACACTGATAACGGGCGTTCCACTCCCATAGGTGGCGACAAATGCTGTTGGTATACCCGCTACGCCTCGTTCCACTGCGAACCCGTTTTTCTCCGCATAGTCTGCCAATATACGGGAAGATGTAACTTCCTCAAATGCGGTTTCCGCCAGGGCCCATATGGAGTCACTGATCCTAACGAGATCGGCATTGTGCTTTTCGATGGAGGCGATAATGGCCTTTTTATTAGCGTCAATTTTTTGCCCGGAAAGCACGGAACTTACCAAAATGAGCGCAGGCAGGATTATTTGTTTCATATAGAGGAAATTTAATGCGTTGATTTCTTTTTTAGGAAGCATAGGACCTGGTAATTATTTCGGTAAGGATATCCATTTTTACATCCTTCAGGGATTTGATGTACATTCATGATTGTCGATAAGGTAGTTCCCAAGATTTTTTAGGAGGTCGTCAAAGCTGTTGAACCCGGAGGTTATATTCAAAGTGAATTTCTGCTTCCTGGATGAAAATCCGGTAAGCGGCATATGGCCCTCCCTGGCGGTAGTATAGACATAATAAAAGATCGCGAAACCAACAATACCGGGTCCCCACATTACCGGAAGTTTTCCGGTTATTTTTTCCATCAGGGTCGAGAGCGCGAAACCCTCCCCGCGCTTTGTTTCATCAGGATCTCCATTCATAAAGTCCCGGAACGGAAAGTCTGTGGACATGGTTTTGTTAGCGGACATAGATGGTGATTAGAACTCAATGGATTACAAACACGAACAGCGAGCTCTCATGACGGCCCGGAAAAAGTAAATATAGTGAAAACGTATATAGGATAACTTGAGCTTTGTGACCAGCTCAGGTTGAGTACCCGTAAAGGTGCTGTCTGTAGGCAGATAAATAGTGTGCCTGCCGGAAAACACTGGCAAGCCCGAATTTTTCCATGAAAGGATGTCCGCTGATCTATCTGAATAAATTTTCTCCATTCCTGCCTTAAGCCCTGGTTGGGTTTCCCACAACCTTAGCGTAAAGGGGTACCGGTGGTTTTAATCCAGGGCACTCTTATAAACTCTGAGACAACGTTCCCGAGCTTCCTTATGATCCAGCATCATCTCCGGGTAGTCAGAAGTTCCATATTCCGGGATCCATTTTTTTATATACTGTTTATCCGGATCAAATTTTTCCTGTTGCGTCATTGGGTTGAAGATCCGAAAGTAAGGGGCGGCATCCACTCCGCTGCCAGCCGCCCATTGCCAGTTACCTACGTTGCTTGCCATCTCGAAGTCCAGAAGTTTTTCAGCGAAATACGCCTCCCCCCACCGCCAGTCGATCAACAGATGTTTACAAAGAAAGCTGGCAACCAGCATTCTTACCCTGTTGTGCATATATCCCGATGAATTTAATTGTCGTATACCTGCATCCACCAAAGCGAAACCGGTGCGACCCTCTTTCCATTTTTCAAATTCAACCTCATTATTACGCCACCTGATTCTGTCATATTTGGGTTTCATGGCCTTGCGATGCGCATCCGGGAAATGCCAAAGGATCTGCATAAAAAATTCCCGCCATATCAACTCGTTGAGGAAAGTGTCATTAGATGCTTTTATAGCATTAGACATCATCTTGCGAATAGACACCGTCCCAAATCGCAGGTGAGGCCCTAACCTCGAAGTGCCTCTTTCCATAGAAGGTATATTTCTGGTCTTCCTGTATTCTTTTAACAGTTCTGCAGAGAGGTGGTAAGCCGGAACACGAACCGAAGATCTGGAGAATCCCAATTCTGCAATTGAAACAGTAGGTAGTCTCGAATTTGCGATGAAATTAGTATAGTTTGGTGCCTCCTTTTCGGGTAATGCAAGCAAGTCTGGTCGAAATAAGGCTTTCCATTTTCGCATATAAGGGGTGTATATTAGATAGGGATCGCCGTCTTCCTTTACAACCTCATTTTTTTCAAATACCACCTGATCCTTATAGGTAATAAAAGGAATTCCATGCTTTTTCAGGTAATCTCCAACGGCCTTATCCCTTTCCCGCGCATAAGGTTCATAGTCCCGGTTGGCATGTATGCTTGTGATCGTAAACGATTCACGAAGTGACTGGAATATGTCCAGTGGCAGCCCATGATACATTGCTAACGAGCTCTTGTAATTATCCTGAAGTTTTTTTCTCATGGCGATTAGTTCCTCATTGATAAAGAAAAGCCTGGCATCCTTTTCAGGCAGTTCGTCAAGAATGGCTTTATCGAAGATAAAAACAGGTATTACAGGGCAAGAACCTGACAACGCTTGGAACAGGCCTACGTTATCCTCCAGCCGCAAGTCGCGCCTGAACCAGAATATGGATACTTCCTGTTTCAATTCAATGTATATTTAGAGTAGACATACCTCCGTCTACCCGGATGACCTGACCTGTAATCCAGCTGCTATCCCCGCTTAGAAGGAATTCCGCACATTTCGCAATGTCCTCGCCTGTGCCAACCCGTTTCATTGGATGACGTTCCGCCATTTGTTCTTTTCTCTTTTCATTATTCAGGAATTTGGACGATAAAGGGGTATCTACCAGCGACGGCGCTATGATATTTACACGTATTCTGGGGGCATATTCTGCAGCAAGAGCCCGGCCAAAACCCTCTATAGCCCCTTTACACGCCGCGACACTTGAATGGAAAGGCATGCCGTTTTTTACAGCCACGGTGCTGAATAGGAGGATTGACGAATCATCAGCTAATCGCGGGAGTATTTCCTTCAGGATTCGTACCATACTAAAAAAATTCAATTGCATGTCCTCTTCAAAAGTTTCCGGGGTCATCATTTTAAAGGGTTTTAACTGAATGCTGCCCGGGCAATAGATAAATGCATTTAAGGTTTCAGGAAGCTTGGAATTATCAAGTTGATCTGTCAGGACATCAAAGGGAAGGTGTACCGCATCCACATCCCCGTTTGGTGCTGTACGCGAAGCAGTTACGATCTGGTATTTACCCTTAAGAGCTTTGAGTATTGAAAGTCCAATCCCATGGGAACCTCCGATCATAAGTAAGTTTTTTTTCATTCTTGTCGATTTACAGGGTGGTAATGGAGAGGGAGGGGGACGCTCCGTCAAAACTGCCAAAAAGCTCCTGTAGCCGCTTAGTCCGATAATTGAATATCCTGTACAGCTGCTTTCTAATGAGAAGTCGGTAGGCGATTCTGCCCAAAAATCCGCCGGGCAGTTTAAAATCAATTACGTCTGTCATCCGGACTCCATCCTCAACAGATTCCAGGAAATGTTTGTGATGCCAGAGGTCATAGGGTCCAAACCTTTGTTCATCTACAAAATAATCCCCATGATGAACATGTGTTATTTCTGTCACCCACCTAGTCGAATAACCAGTAAATGGACTTACCCGGTATTGAATAATCTGGCCTTCAAATATGGTTCTGTCCGCTCCGGAAAGAATATGAAATCCCATATGCTGTGGTGTAATCACCTTCAGATTACCAGGCTCGGAAAGAAAATCCCAGGCCGCGGCTTTGGAGATGGGTAAATATTGTATGGCATGTAACTGATGCATTCTCACCGATCATTTTGTCAAATTTACTATATAATTGTTTAAAAAAAAACCAAATACATTAAACAAAATGAACGCTATGGTCTTGCATGATTGATTCATATAGATTGCGGCCGGAAATCATCCCATTCATCCATAATACTTTTAACTGATCCGGGGTTTTAGTAATTTGCCGACTTATATGAAGGCCATGTACTTGAAATGTGCACTGATTTTTTCCTTTTTCTCTCTGTCTCATACCTATGCCCAGATAGATATATCCCTTTTGGGAACACTGCCTGATGAGGTTATGGAAACCTCAGGTCTTATTTATTTTAGTAACAGACTTATCACCCACAATGATTCCGGTAATTCTGCTCAATTGTTTGAGATCGATACCTTATCTCTCAGTGTTAACAGAACGGTTACGGTTACCAATGCCACTAATATTGATTGGGAAGACATCACTCAGGATGATTCTTATATCTACATCGCAGATACAGGGAATTTTTCCGGAGACAGGACAGATTTGGTAATCTACAGAATTGCCAAAATCGATTTTCTGGCATCGGATACAGTTACCGCTGATCGAATTACCTTCAGCTATGAGGATCAGACGGACTTTACCTCTTCAACGGAGAGTGATTGGGATGCCGAGGCCTTGGTGAGCGTCGGAAACCACTTAATAGTTTTCACCAAGGAGTGGAAGCGCCAGGGAACCACAGCCTACTCGATATCAAAAGATCCTGGTGACTGGGTTGCAGAACGAGTGGCTTACTTTGATTCGGCAGGTCTGATAACAGGCGGTACAGTGCAAATTGAACCGACCGGCCTTCAGCTGATAGGGTACTCCAGACAGTTACAACCTTTTCTCCTCCAAATTCCGCTTAGTGGCCCTGATTTGATTTTGTCCGATGACTTTGTTAAGCTGAACATGGGCACTTTTTTTGCTCAGACAGAGGCAATTACATATATTGATTCTAACCGTTACTTTATTTCCTCCGAGTTTTTCTCTAACCCCAATCCGGCAGTGATTTTTGAGTCTTCCCTCTATAGAGTGACCCTACCATCCGTCCCGGACGAAGAAGAACCGCCTACCGAAAAGGAGGATTTTGATTTCCGCCTTTTCAGAGAATTTAATTCCACTCAGCTTCATTACGATCTGAACCTTCCAAATGAGATATTTGGACGCGCTATCTTTGATGCCAACGGACGCATGATCAGGTATACACATGGTTCTGAGATTGATGACGATATGATTGAAATTGAAGGACTGAGATCCGCGGTTTATTATCTTACTTTTTATCTAAATGGCAAGACATTGTCACGCCCTTTTATTGTAAATTAAGGCCGTGGAAGTTGCATTTTTAGGGATTCCTTAACAAATATGAGATTACAATATCGCTAGTTTTGCTGGAACACTTAAACCATCAGAAAATGAAAAAATTAATTACCCTGATTTGTGTTATTGTACTGACGTTCTCAGTACAATCCCAGATCGTTACCCCGGCACCTAGTCCCGCAGCTGAAGTGAAGCAAACTGTTGGCCTGACTGAAGTGGCCGTAACCTATTCCCGACCTTCCATGAGAGGAAGGACCATTTTTGGGGATCTCGTACCTTATGATCAACTCTGGA
The DNA here is from genome assembly GCA_041743425.1 of Zeaxanthinibacter sp. Lineage (GTDB taxonomy): Bacteria > Bacteroidota > Bacteroidia > Flavobacteriales > Flavobacteriaceae > JTS-RE37. The sequence goes on from JBGTMS010000125.1 coordinate 24,946, forward strand.
GAACAGGTGCCAACGCGCACACAATCGTTTCTTTCAGCGAGGATGTAATTATAGCCGGTAGCGATCTTAAAGCAGGCTCCTATGCCCTTTTCACAAAACCAGGGCAGGCAGCCTGGGAAGTGTATTTTTATACAGAGACAGAGGGGGGTGGTACTCCGGAGAATTGGGACGAATCAAAGGTTGCCGCCAAAACATCGATTGAAGTTTATCCGATCCCAATGGATATCGAGACTTTTACAATAACAATTGATGATGTTACCAGCAACGGGGCTGTTATCGGGTTACTATGGGAAAAAACCTATGTGGGGATTCCCTTTGAAGTACATACAGACAAGGCGGTAGTCGCTTCTATTGAGTCTACTCTTAATGGCGCTGCTGCGAAGGCAGAGGACTATTACAGCGCTGCTTCCTACTATTACAGTGAAGATAAAGATATCAATCAGTCCAAGACCTGGATGGACAAAGCGATGTCAATGACTGATAAACCCGCTTTTTGGCAGTTGCGTCAGCAATCTCTGATATATGCCAAAGCAGGGGATAAAAAGGGAGCGATCGAATTGGCGAAAAAATCTCTTGCAGCCTCGGAGGCAGCAAAAAATAACGATTATATTAAGATGAATAAGGACTCCCTGAAGGAATGGGGTGCCATGTAATGATCAGATAATATTATCTAAAAACCCGGAATCTCCGGGTTTTTTTATACCCTGATGTGGGGTCCCTTTAACATTCTGTCAAAGCCTTCAAGAAGACAGGCAATTACAATGACCAGGGAACATCCGAATACGTTCAGCCACAGATAAGACATCCAGTCGAAGTACCAGCCGAAAATAACGATAAATTGGGTGATGATGGCCGCGAAAAAAACGGAGTTACCCCGTATGAATTTAAAGAAGAAGGCCAGCAGAAAAATTCCCAGAACGTTGCCATAGAAGATAGATCCAATGATGTTCACCAGTTGAATCAGATTATCAAACAGACTGGCGAAACAGGCGACTCCGATGGCGATGATTCCCCATAAAAGCGTAAATCCTCTTGAAGCCTTGAGATAATGGCTGGGAGTGAATTCCCCCTTCTTATTACGTTTGTAAAGATCAAGGGCACTAATCGTACCCAGAGCATTTAATTCTGAAGCTGTGGAGGACATGGCAGCGGAAAGGATGACGGCCAGCAACAATCCGACAAGTCCTTTTGGAAGATAGTTGAGTATGAAGTGAATGAATACATAATCCTTATCGTTGGTTTCCACAGCACTATCAGATTTTGATATCAGTGTCCGCGCCGCTTCCCGATTACTTTTTTCCTTTTCATTGATCGATATGATCCGCTGCTTGGCTTCAATAGTGGTGGCGTACTCCTTAAGTTCCAAAGCAGCAGAGAATTTATCCTGTGCCATCTTCTTTTCCGTCTGCAGCTCCTCATGACCCCGCTGAAGGATCTCATAATCCTCTGCGTAAGGTGATTGCAGCACAGCGGTGGTAGCGGCGGGGTTAAAATTCAAGGGAGAAGGGTTATACTGGTAGAATACAAAAAC
>JBGTMS010000126.1:0-9897 GCA_041743425.1 Zeaxanthinibacter sp.
TGAGTTCAAGCCTGACGGAGTTAAAGACTGCATCCATCAGTTTTATTAACAATGTCATGCCCGAAGTGCCGGTCGAGTCTTTTAAAATGGCTATCTATTGGTTTGACGGGGAAGATGAGCTCCACTTGCTGAATGAACTGACAACCGACAAGGAAGAATTGCTCTCTTCTATTGATGGAATTAGCGATACAATTAGTGATGATCCTTCAACTGATTTGTACGGAGCTGTAATAAAATCAACTGACAAGGCGACCGAATTGTTGAACGCAAGCACAACTGATAATATCATTGGAGCTTCTTCCGTTGTCATCTTTACAGATGGGACGGATCAGGCCTCCCGATACACAGAGGATGCTGCGCTTCAAAAGGTGAATGATGCGAATCCCAATATATCCTTTTTCAGCATCGGTCTGGGGGGTGAGATTGATGCAGAAGTTCTTGCGGATATCGGAAAAACTTTTAGTGTATTCGCAGGTAATAAAGAAGAATTGGAAACCACTTTCAACGATATTTCTTTGCGCGTTTCCGAACAGGCAAACAGTTTCTATCTATTTGAGTATTGCACGCCGAAAAGAGATGGTAGCGGAGAAAATAATCTGGCCATTCAAGTGAAGGACGGAAGCCGTCAGGGTGCCGTTCAGACAAAATTCGATACCCAGGGATTTACCGGAGGGTGTGAGTAACACATGCATTATTTATAGACCGTTTATCAAGTAAATGGGCATCATAATCCTATAAGACAACGCTTTTAAGGGCATTTGTGCATCGCATGAATGCCCTTATTTTTTTTTAGATCTTACAGGCCTTTCAACCGCAGAAAGTAGGGTATTTGAAGACCTGGTTGTTCTAATAAGGAAAGAAGCATAATCAAAACCCTGCCTCCTGAAAGCTCAAACTGATGACCCAATTAAAATTATGTAAAGATGGATGTGCTCAACGAAATTATCAGGCATAGCGCCATAGGTAAGGTGCCCAATGCTTTTAAGAATCTGGTGCTTATGGTATTTTCAACTATTGTTATGACCTTGTTTACCATGCTTATGGTTTTATTGATCCACGGTCCCGATCTGACAATTACATATGGGTATTGAAATGTCGAATGGAGATTATACTGTGACCCTGCACAGTCGAGCATCTCCAATTTTAAAGTACTTACCTAAAAATCATAGCATTTTTAAAATTTCCTTCCCCGGATTCAAGATCGATCAGAAAGCCATTGATCACAGCATAGCGATACTTGTTGTCTTTTTTTAAAAGGAAGGTTGAATTCGCTCCGACTTCTACCCGAAGATCCGGTAGTTTGTACGATTTGCTGACTATATTAAGAGGAACAGGTGAAGCCTTTTGGTCCTGACCGAGGTTTTCAACCCTGACATAACAGTATCCTGATTTCAGCAGGTCTGTGTACTTCAGTGCGGAGAGCTCTTGCACAGAACCGACCCTTTCAGGATAAATGCGTCCGGGTTCAATAGTATAACCCGTTGCGTCCAGGGTCTCATAGCCATAGAAAGTGGAAAGATCGCCCTGGTCCGCAATCCTGCTATGGTACCAGAAATCATGAAATCCTTCCTTTTCTATTTCCAGCCGGTGTATACCGAGGTCCAGGAGATAGTTCTTCCCAAGAAGTTCATAAGTAATACCGGAAATTAAAAGGTCGAACAATTTACGGTCGTTTTGAGGGATCGCTTCATAAGCGTCAAGAGGAATGTCCTGATATTTTCCGGTCGCAATAGTATAAATAGCTGAAAGAATAGATACATAATTCAGTTTGCGGATTTCCTGTTTTTCAGGATCCCCGCTATAACCGCCAGATTCTATTAAAATGGCACTTGTCCCCCACTTTTGAATATTATCACCAAAAGCCCTGGGTTCAAAGTCGTCACTATACCTGCCCACCTGCCCCGGGGCATACTTTTGAATTACTGAATTCATGAATGCAATAACTTTCATCGCATTAGCCCGGACATCATTGATTTCCTTCTCATAGTTATACGCAGGTGCCAGATAGGATATTGTTGCAGGTTTTTCTGTTCTTTCCGCATTGTAATAGGTACTCTGATCATGTAGATTAAATCCGAAGTCCGCATTCAGACTGTCCCTGACTTTTTTAAGGGTTTGCCCCTCAGGTGACTGCATCATAAGTGCATCCCTGTTGATATCTATCCCCAGTTTATTCCGCCTCTGATATACTTCAGCGCCATCCGGGTTGAGCATTGGCAGGAAATGTAATGTGAGTTGCCCTAATATTTCCTGCTTTTCCTTTTCAAACTCCTCACTGTCCAGGAAGCGGAGAATATCGAAAATGGCCTGGGTTGCGGTGGGCTCATCCCCATGCATCTGGCTCCAGAGAAAAACATCTATATCTCCTGATCCGATACTTATAAGCGAAAGTTCTCTCCCTTCAATTGAACGTCCTACCGTTTTAACAGTAAATGACGGTTTCGCATGATAGGCTTTGATAAGAGGCTGAAGATCTTTGTGTTTTATTCTCCGTTTCCCCAGAGCGGGTTCCTTAAAGTCTTCGTAACGGTCATACAGGACGGACGTAATATCCTGTTGCTGGCATCTGACATTTTGGAGGCACATGACCACTATTAAAAAGAAGGTGCTTGCAATTCTAATTTTCATATGAACTGATTTTTACGGGTACAGGTTGAAATGGTAGTTTTTGTGTCGCTTTGCGTATTTTGATCATAAAATCCTTTCCTGGATCGGTCTTTTGAGTTCTGTAACTGCTGTCTATTTCCAGCCAGAGTTCATGATTTTCAAAATTAGTATATTCATAATGGCCGATAAGGAAGTCGATGGGATATTTGGAAGTAAGATATTTTATCAGTTTTATATTAGCTCTCAACTGCGAGCGGCTAAGCTTCATATTTTCAGTCCCGCCAACGTTCTCAATTCCAATGGCACAATGGTTGAGACCGATGACGTGTCGTGCCATTGTGGTCTCCGGCATCAACCGGTAGACTGTCCCGTCCTGATCTACCAGAAAATGAGCTGATACATTTAAGGCACCCGCAGATTGGAGATCCGTTCGTGAGCCTGCTATCACCGGAGGATTAAAAGTATCAAATGACTTTTTAAGGGAAGGAATGGCCGTCCAATGTAATACGATCATTTTTGGAATGATGTCCGTTATTTCAGAATGCAGTCCGTATCGTTCTGTAAGATAATCCCGGGTCAGAGCCAACCTTTCATCATTAAACAAGATGGGCTGATCCTTTATATTCATTGTGGAGCTACAGGAAAAAAGAAGAAAAATTCCAGGCAGCAAACGAAACAGCCTCATGGGCTAAGCGGATTAAGATGACCAAAGGTACAATTCACTTTTTCACCGCTTCATTATTATCAGAAAGTTTTTTGACGGCATATTTTATCTCCCGTTTTTTAAGCCCCCACCTGAGGGCCTTTTCTACATCCTTTCCCATGTAGAGGTCGATCCTCCTGCGCCACCTCGAATGCATTTTATCTTTTACCAGATATATCCCCTCAAGTCCTTCAATTTGTACCCGGGTGTTATGGTCCAGGCCTAAATCTATAAGGTCACGGGACACGGCAATACATCGCATTCCAGGTACCAGGGTATCTCCCCATGCGGCAAGATTGGGGTCATTGGCGGTCTGGGAAGGAACCGAATTATAAGCAGATACGGTAACTTCCACGCTCTTCCAACTGTACGCCTCCTTTTCCGCACACCCACCCAGTATGGTAGAAGAAAATACCCACAACATTATTTTTTGCCGCTGACTCATTTATTTGGATTGAGGGTGCGAACGGGATCCGGAGAGGTCCCCGAATTCAAAAACCACAAGTTCATCGTTGCCATCCTTATTAAAATTGTTAACAAGGGTGCTGACAGGTCTGTGGAATTTTTCGGGAATAGGAGTGATTACTCCTGAATTTTCGTAAAACAAAGCGTCAGCTGAAATTTCAGATGGCCTCAGGCTTCTAATGGTGGTCACATAACGGGTATCGCTGCCGGAGGAGTAATCAACCACAGAATTCCGGAAACTGCCAATAACCTTATTCTCGCACCCCGACAGATCCAACTCCATCACCCTCCCTGAAAGTTCTCCGACGATGAATTTATTGCTTACCGTATCAAATTTTAAAAAACTAATGAAAGATCTTCCATTACTGTCCAGAGATATGGGATGTTCAGTGAATTTTGGTATTCCGGCCGGATACTTTTCTTGCGCCGGATTCCGAGTGGAGTCCGGCGCAAGTCTCAGGACATATTCCCTGATTACTTCCCTATCGTCAGGATTTATGATAGACTTATCAGGAAATACAGACGTTATAAGGATAACCTCCATTTCCGTAAATAAGAGTCCCATGTAGGGATCGTAATCATTTTCACGTATCCCAAGTCGAGCTCCCATTTCCGGCAGGATATCATCTTTCCAAATTTTTTTTGAAAGCTCCGGAATGTCAGGTGCCGTGTGACAGCTTGCGCAATAGGTATTATTAAGAGCCACTTCTTCCTGTTCCCTTGATTCCTTACAGGCGGCTAAGATCAGTATGCACAATCCAAATGTAATTCTGGACATAGGGTATAATTAACCACCTTAAAGTTACATTTAATTTTACAAGGAACCCTGCTCCCATGTGTCAGGGAATTAGTTCCGGAATATCCGGCAGGATCACAGAAATCTAAAATTGATATCGACGGCCCATACTCACATCAAAATCCAGCACGTATCAGACAAGAATATAAAGACCACAGAAATCATGACTTTCACAACAAAAATTTCGGGAGGTGGCGATTTGGTTGTAGGTTTACCATGTAATCAAGGAAGTTAATTTTTTCATTTTCATATAGTGTTCTCGTAAAAGAGTCCTGTTCCAAAGGCAGGGCTCTTTTTAGTTACTATAAGCTCCAAAAAAAGTCCTTGAAGACCAGAGAACAATTATTGTTGCCGCGATGGCTCCCTCATGGAATCCACTTATTTGAACCAAAATCGGGTCGCCGCTTTTCAAGAAACGCATTCCTGCCTTCCTTCGCCTCCTCTGTCATGTAGGCCAGACGTGTTGCTTCTCCGGCAAACACCTGCTGGCCCACCATTCCGTCGTCGGTAAGATTCATAGCGAACTTCAGCATTTTAATGGAAGTCGGCGATTTGCCTAAAATTTCCTGCGCCCATTCATAGGCGGTCATTTGCAGATCATCATGCGGAACCACGGCATTTACCATTCCCATGTCCATGGCTTCTGTGGCCGTGTAGGTTCTTCCTAAAAAGAAAATTTCCCTGGCTTTCTTCTGACCCACCATTTTGGCCAGATAGGCCGAGCCATATCCTCCGTCAAAACTTGTGACATTTGCATCCGTTTGCTTGAAGAGGGCGTGCTCCCTGCTCGCAATGCTGAGATCACATACAACATGAAGACTGTGCCCGCCCCCAACGGCCCAGCCGGGAATGACTGCAATTACCACTTTTGGCATAAACCGGATGAGGCGCTGTACTTCCAGAATATTGAGACGGTGTCTGCCATCATCACCTACATACCCCTGTTCGCCACGCGTCTTCTGATCGCCACCACTGCAGAATGAATAGACCCCATCTTTGGTGGATGGTCCTTCGGAAGTCAGAAGAACCACCCCAATAGAGGCGTCTTCCTGGGCATCGTAAAAAGCTTCGTAAAGTTCGGCTGTGGTTCGGGGCCGGAATGCGTTTCGAACTTCCGGCCGGTTAAATGCTATGCGGGCCACCCCACCGCTTTTAGAATAGGTGATATCCCCGAATTCCTTTACTGTTTTCCAGTTGGGTGTATTCATCTGAGTTTTTAATTTTGCAATTTTAAAGATAGCAATTCCTGAGGTATTGCAGGTTCATGGCAGATCTCTGTCTAAGCCTTTTTCAAAAGTTGTAATTCCTTTGGAAAACTGCGCGTTTTCCTGGTCTTTATTTTTCTCTTCAATATATTTGGAAAGATATTTTGTACTTGCATGTCTGTGATGAACCAACATTCCACCAATAAAATTGCGTTCCCTGTGGGTATCCAGATGACCCCTGATATCAAGCAGTCTAACAGAAAGTTCTGCCGTGTGGCTCTTGGCAAAGAACTCTCTCTTCAGGATGTGAGTGCCTTTGCGCTGTTCCGCTGTCCACCGATCCCTGTTACTGTAAAGACTTACCGCTCCGGCTGCAAAATCCTCAGGATTGTGCGCCACTACTCCACCCCATTCGGCTGCAAACCCGAGGCCTTCAATACCCATTTGTGTGGTTACGGACGGGGTCCCGGACATCATGCTTTCTACCAATTTGCCCTTGATACCTGCGCCAAACCGTAACGGCGCCAATAGTACCCTGGCACGTCCCAGCACCTCAGGCGCGTCATTCACCCATCCGTGTACATAAAATCCTGACTTCGGATCATGGAGTTTAGATATATTTGCGGGAAGGTACGCTCCATATATATGTACTTTGGCTTCCGGCATCCGATTCCGTATAATTGGCCATATCTCCATCGCCAGCCACTCAAATGAATCGGTATTAGGGGCATGTTTTCCTGTTCCTATGCTTACAAAATCTTCGCGTTCATCAAAACCTTTAAGCTTTTGCAGTGCAACCTCATGCCTGCTGTCATGGTACGGAAGGTATGGGACGTATACTATCAAGGCCAGGGGTACCTGAAAAATCTCTGTCAGAGCCTGTATCTCAAAGCTGGAAATGATCAGTGAGAGGTCGCTGCGATAAATGGCTGCAATTTCCCTTTTAGCCAGCTCCGAGGTGATCCAAAGTTGGCTGTTCCATATTTTTCCTGAAAGAAAGGCATCTCTCCTTGAGGAGCGAAGTGAATGTAAGTCCTCTGTATCAAGTATACGAAGGGCGTGAGGTGCAAATTCCGCAACGCGCCAGCCAAATTGCTCTTCGGCCAGGAATCTGTCAAATAGTACAACTTGCGGTTTTAGCTCCAGCAGCATAGAATCAAACACCTGATCATTCACGTTGATTTTTACTTTTTCAATCTGCCACAGCGACAGGTCAGCCGCGTAAAGTACTTCCGAAGCTGTGCTTGCATAAGTAATATGATACTCTTCTCTAAAGAAACCGATCAGCTGCAGCATCCGACTACCTGCTGCAGTAGCCGCCGGTTCAGGCCAGGTGAGGCTGATAATCAGTAGATTTTTTCGATTCATATCCATCTATATAAAAGATAGGGAAATGATTTTATCATGCGGGCCGATCCAGGAATGGCAGGGTCGTATTAAGAAAATATCGAAAGATGATTATGGGATTTTTGTGGATGCCAGTCGTTATAATCGTCCTGCAAATTTTTGGGATATTCGCAACCGGAGTTTTCTTTCATAATCTTCTTCCAGCCATTCCTTATAGTTCTTTGTATTATTCATGATACAATAAGAATACTGGCGAACACGATAGGCGATCTCTTCTTTCAACTGCTTCGCAAGGATACGGGCATCAAAGACATCTGAGCTGTTTTCTACGCATATGACGGCGTGCTGCTCAATACTTCTTTCCAGCACTGTTTTCGACTTCAACCCCATTGCGAATACCTTCTTGTACTCCTCCTTGATATCAAATTCAATTGCTGCTGAATTTTTAAATTTGATTTTCAGTTCTTCAGGCATTTCGTAGATAAACTCCCGCTCTATATCATCATCATTCTTAATATTTTCAAGAAAGAAATCAGGAAAATGAAAGATTTCCTGCCAATCGATGGCCCCTTCCCACAACCCGAACCTTGCAACGTTGTTCCCGAGATCGATAACATTAAAAGTATCTTTATGAGGGAGGATCCGGGACCCACGGCCAATCATCTGGAAGTAGAGCGTCAGGGAGCGTGTCGCCCGGTTCAGAATAATGGTTTCCACCGTGGGTTCATCAAAACCCGTGGTGAGGATACTTACAGAAGTAAGGATGGCATCCGGGGTCTCCGCAAACCATTCGAGTATTTCCCGCCGCTCCGAACCGCTGTTTTTGTTGTCAAGATGCCGGATATTGTAGCCGGCTTTCTTAAAGGTCTCATAGACATACCTGGAGGTGCTGATCCCATTGTTAAAGATCAGGGTTTTGGTACCCTTTGCAATCTCATCATAGGCCTCCAGCAATTTGCCGAGCATATTCTGGTTCCCGTACAATTCGTCCGAGGATTTCACCGTATAATCTCCACTGATGCCTAGTTTTAGTGATCTGAGACTAACGTCATAATTATAGACCATCGCCTTGGCAAGGAAGCTTTTTTTAATGAGCGCGCCAATAGATTCCCCGACAATCAGTTTCTTGTAATTGTCCTTCATGGGAAGTTTAATATTTGAACTGAGCGGGGTGGCGGTTACGCCAAGAATAATCGATTTTTCAAAAAATTTAAAAAGTTTCCGAAATGAATTATAGTGAGCTTCGTCAATGATGACAAGTCCCACATTGTTCAAATGGACCATGCCTTCCTGCAAGCGGTTATTCAGGGTTTCTACCATAGCCACAAAGCAGGTGTAATCGTCCTGATCTTTGAGCGCTTTGATATCGCTGCTGATGATCATATTGTTTACACCAAATCCAGTAAGCATATTGGAGGTCTGGTTGCTCAGTTCAATACGGTGGGTAAGTACAACCACTTTTTTCCCGGTCTGGGTAATATACCTGCGCGCTATCTCAGAGAAAACAACCGTTTTGCCGCCGCCCGTGGGAAGCTGGTACAACAGATTGATGTCTTCCGGGGAATCTTTTAAATACTGAAAAATGGTATTCAGGTCTTGTAACTGATAGTCGTAAAGTGTTTTTTCAATATTCTCCGTTTGAATCGCCAAGGGCAAAAAGGATTTTAGTTTGCATTACTTGTTGGCATCACACCAATTTTGCAAAACTAACAGATTTTTATGCTTAAAAGAAATATACACCCTGAAATCTGGATATTTAGTACCCCTTTTGATAAGAAACGGGATTAAGAAGCTCGCTACCCTCCTTAAGGCGACGGTAGTTTTCAATGAGCTGCGGTATAACAGAATCTATATCCGAAACGCTGGCAACATGAGGAGAAAGTTGTATGGCATCATGCGTCCAGAAAGGATGATTTTCATCAAGGGGCTCTGAATGAAAGACATCCAGGCTGGCGCCTGCCAGGTGCCCTGTATTTAATAACTCCAGCAGATCTCCATCTACAAGATGAGCGCCCCTGGCCACATTGATGAGATAGGCGCCTCTTGGCAGAAGTGCCAAATGCTTCCTGTTCAGAATGCCCTTTGTTTCATTTGTGAGTGGCAGTAAGCACACCAGAATATCTGAATGGGACAGGCAGGCCGCCAGTTGATCCTGACCTGTAAATATAGTAGCCCCCTCAAAATTTTTCTGAGATTGGGCCCAGCCGACTACCTTGAAACGAAGGTTAACCAGATCAAGTGCCAGTTTCCCTCCCAAGGCGCCCATTCCAAGTATGCCAACGCAGATATCGCTACTCCGTTTATAGGGTAAGGGACGCCAAATTTTATGCTGCTGATCCCTGCTGTATGTGTTCAAATTCTTAATATGCGCAAAGATGCGGGCCATTACAAATTCTGACATGTCACCTGTCAGGAAGGGATCTACGACACGTGTTACCTGAACTCCCGCGGGCAGGTCAGAATCTTCAAAAATAAAATCGACACCAGCCCCTGAAGAGGCGATACATTGCAGGTCCGGATAGTTCGACAGACTGCCGTGAGGGTGCTTCCAGACAATGGCCATTTTAATGGCCTCCCTTGGATGATCTTCCATATAACTGTACACCGGGATGTCAGGAGCAGCCAAAGCAAGGGCTTCTACCCATTCCTGAAGTCTTTGATCCTGCCTGATGACCAGCATTGCCATATCTATTAAATTTGATTCACTTTATTAATCTATTTGATCCAAGGCGTCTTTGAATCCCTCCTTTAAAAGCCAGTCCGAGTCCATCACC
>JBGTMS010000127.1:0-61093 GCA_041743425.1 Zeaxanthinibacter sp.
ATGCGGAAGAAGTGGCCCAGGATGTCTTTCTGAAGGCATACAGGGCATTACATTCTTATAAAGGGAACGCCCGGTTTTCTACGTGGCTTTATAAAATTGCCTATTACAGAAGCCTGGATTATATAAAGAAGAACCGGAGCGCACTACAAACTGTGACCATTGACAGTGTGCCGTCCCAGACATCTTTCGGGACCGGTTGGTCTGCAGAAGATTCTGAGAACCGTGATCAGTTCGTTCGCAGGGCCATGGACCAGATGTCGCGGGAAGATCAGATCATCCTCATGCTTCACTATTATGAGGATATGGCGTTGAATGACATTGCAATCGTCCTGGGAATCAGCGCTAACGCGACAAAAACCAGAATGTTCAGATGCCGGCAGCGGCTAGCTGTTTTGTTAAAAGAATTGGGGATTGAAAAAAGACACACTTATGAAAAAGCAAAATGAAGAGGAACAGGAGGACCTGATCCGATCTGTGTTTCGGGAAACAAGCCTTGATACACCTTCCGCAGATTTTACGAACAGGGTGATGTCAAAAATAGGGCAATTGCCAGCCTGTGGACAAACCACCGCGTACACCCCGCTTATATCCCGCCAGGCATGGGGGGTCGTCATTTTACTAATTATTTGCGTGGGCTTGTTTGCGATTTTTGGAATGAAGGATGTTGCTCCGGGTTGGTTGTCACAGTTCCGGATTCAACTGCACCTGGATTTTTCTATGCCGGCATCGTTGAGAAACTTGAGCCTGCCTGTGGCTTTCCTTTACGGGTTGCTGGCCGTCACCCTCTATATATATTACCAGGTGATGCGACAACTTGGGTACATGGGAAGACAAAGACAGAATATTTAGAAACCCATCTATAGATAGTAAAATGCCCAATACATCAACCCAAATTGAAGAGGGATCCTCAGAATAAGTGCCCAGCGCGGAATACCCCTATCTTTTCGCCTATTGGCAAGCATATGCCAGTGAACCGGAAGGAACAGCGTCAGCATCAGGATGAGGCCAAAAAGTGAGAGCTGCTTTAAGTAGGGTATGCATAACCCAATACCCAATACCATCTCTGCCACACCACTGAAATATACCAGAGTTTTGGGAGCAGGCAGATATTTTGGCATAATGCGTACATACATCCCCGGCCTCAGGAAATGAAAAATACCTGCCACGAAATAAAGTACGGCCATCAGGTATAAGTGCCAGGGTTGCTCCATGTGCCAAAGATAGGCAGAAATCAGGCGCAGCGGCATTACATGAAAGCCACGACCCCTCCCGACAAGCCCTCCGTTCACCATTTCGCGGGTAAGGGATTGCCACTAAAAAAACCGCAGCTTCCGCTGCGGTTCAATTTTGATGTCTTTGGAGTTGGTCTATTTGACCATTTCGTAACTGCGGCTGATAAATTTAGTAAGCGCCTCTCCTTTCAGCAGACCTTTTGACAATCGCGCCAGGTCCAGAGACTGGTTGATAAGGCGTTCTCTCTTTTTATCTGTTTTGGTCGACAGAATTTCACCAACCAATTCATGATTGGTATTTACAATGAGATTATACATCTCGGGCATACCACCCATACCAAACATACCTCCTCCGCCGGTTTGCTGCATCTCTTTCATTCTTCGCAGGAATTCGGGTTCGGTAATGATAAATGGCGCTGCCTCACTGTCCATTGCCTCAAGCTGAATGGTATATGATTTATCAGTGATGACCTCCTCCAGGCTGGTTTTGAGCTTTTCCTTTTCCTCATCAGAGAGTTTGCTGATCTGGGTATCGTCCTTTTTAATAAGGTTATCAATATGATCTGCATCTACTCTTGTAAAAGACAATTTCTCACCTGAACTTTCCAATTTTTGCATCAGATGCGAAACTATGGGGGAGTCCATTAGCAGCACTTGATACCCTTTTGCTTTGGCCGCTTCAATATAACTGTGCTGGGCTTCCCGATCCGAGGTATAAAGTACCACCAGCTTTTCATCTTTGTCGGTCTGAAGGTCTTTTATTTTATCCTTCAACTCCGTCATTGTAAAATACGTTCCATCAACCGTGGGATACAGGGCGAAATTGTCCGCTTTTTCAAAAAACTTGTCTTCGGAAAGCATACCATATTCGATGACGAGCTTGATATCATTCCATTTTTTTTCATAATCTTCCCTGTCATCTTTGAATAACGCGGTAAGTTTATCCGCCACTTTTCGCGTAATATACGAGGCAATCTTTTTCACCGCCCCATCTGCCTGGAGATAAGAACGTGACACATTCAACGGGATGTCAGGAGAATCAATAACCCCTCTTAGCATCGTTAAAAACTCCGGTACAATTCCTTCTACATTGTCAGTGACAAAAACCTGATTCTGATAGAGTTGAATCCGGTCTTTCTGAATATTCAAATCATTGTTCAACTTGGGAAAGTACAGGATACCTGTCAGATGGAAGGGATAATCCACATTCAGATGAATATGAAATAAGGGTTCCGTAAACTGCATGGGATACAATTCACGATAAAAACTTTTATAATCGTCCTCCTTCAGATCTGCCGGCTTTCTGGTCCATGCCGGTTTCGGATTGTTGATAATATGATCAACCTCCTTCGTAGGCGCCGGATCTTCTTCTTTTGCACCTTCAGGCTTTGGAAGTGTTTCTTTTTTGGTGCCGAATTTAATAGGTATCGGCATAAACTTATTGTACTTGCGCAAAAGCGTGCTTATACGATCTTCTTTCAGAAATTCCTTGGAATCATCTGCAATATGAAGAATGATTTCCGTCCCGTGGTTTTCCTTTTCAGCCTTTTTTAAGGTGAATTTCGGAGATCCGTCGCAGGTCCAGTGAACAGCCGGCGCATCAGTGTAGCTTTTAGTGATGATCTCTACTTTTTCCGCTACCATGAATGATGAATAAAAACCCAATCCGAAGTGGCCAATAATACCGGAATCCTTGCCGGCATCCTTGTACTTATCGAGGAATTCTTCTGCCCCTGAGAAGGCCACTTCATTAATATATTTTTTGATTTCCTCCTCTGACATACCAATGCCCTGGTCTGTGATATGAAGGGTTTTGGCCTTTTTGTCAATTCTGACCTCAATTATTGGATCGTCATATGCCACCTTGGCTTCCCCTATTGAGGTCAGGTGTTTTAATTTTAAAGTAGCGTCTGTCGCGTTTGAAATAAGCTCCCGCAAGAATATTTCATGATCACTGTACAGGAATTTTTTTATCAGTGGAAAAATATTCTCTACAGAAACATTGATTTTACCTGTTGCCATATCTAATTGAATTTATGTATTAAGTTCCTGTCCCCAGAAAGTCAAAAAGGGTACCATTGTCAACAAGTGTGACAAACTGACATTAAAAGTGCCCTATCGGGGTCGCCAGCGAATGGGCAGAAGGGTATTTTTTTAAATGAATTCCTGGCGGGTAAAAATTTAACAAAACTTTTTGTTTAACGATATGTGAAAAAAGTTAAACAAAGTTTATATTTGTCATGTGATTAATTAAAACTGGTTGCTGTGAAAAAGCAAGTAGTTGTTTAAAATCAGTTTGTTAATTGGTTGGTTAGGTTGTTTGAAAGCGTATCCTCGCTTGAGGGTGCGCTTTTATATTTGTAGTAATAGTTAATTCCGATATGCTAAGTTTTTATTACGCGGGCTTGATTGAGAGCCCACGGCTTCAAGGTAGGCGCGTTTGGGCTGTATTCATTTAACTGCACATCTGGTTGATAGACAGCGTATCCAGCCATCGGTTATAAACTGTTTTTGCCATCGGGATATCACGGATAACGATGTATCAAGTGGAAGACATCAATACCTTCGGTACCTGCGAATAGTGGGATTTTCCTTCAGAAAATAGTTCATATTTTCCTTTAAAGATTCGATTATTTAGTTAAATTGAGTGGGCAGGGGGAAGGGTTATTAAGTAAAAAATACTTAAAGTATGTATAATTCAAAAATTATAGGTCTGGGTTTTTTTGTTCCCGAAAATGTTGTCACTAATAATGACCTGTCTAAAGTTATGGATACAGATGACGCCTGGATACAGGAAAGGACCGGAATTTTGGAACGGCGTCATGTTATAAAAGGCGAAGACACCACCACCAGTATGGGGGTGAAGGCGGCCAGGATCGCAATAGAAAGAGCTGGTTTGGGCACTGACGATATAGATTTTATCGTTTTTGCCACTTTAAGTCCGGATTATTATTTTCCCGGCCCGGGAGTTCTTGTTCAGAGGGATCTGGGAATGCGTACTGTGGGTGCAGTTGATATCCGGAACCAATGCTCAGGGTTTATTTACGGGATTTCATTGGCCGACCAGTATATTAAAAGCGGAATGTATCAGAATATACTGGTGATCGGATCAGAACTACATTCACATGGATTGGATATGACAACACGCGGCCGGGGCGTATCCGTGATCTTTGGAGACGGGGCAGGTGCGGCCGTACTGAGCAGGGAGCCGGATAAAGAAAAAGGAATTCTGTCCACACATCTTCATTCAGAGGGTATCCACGCCGAAGAATTATCGCTGATTGCACCCGGAATGGGGAAAAGGTGGGTAACCGACATTCTGGCTGAGAATGATCCTCAGGACGAATCCTATTACCCCTATATGAATGGACAATTCGTTTTTAAGAATGCTGTGGTGCGGTTCAGTGAGGTCATTATGGAAGGCCTTGCGGCAAACAAGCTGTCCGCTTCGGAGATTGATATGCTCATTCCCCATCAGGCAAATCTTCGCATTTCCCAGTTTATTCAAAAGAAATTTGGTCTTAGTGACGGGCAGGTATATAACAACATCATGACCTACGGAAATACTACCGCGGCCTCTATTCCAATTGCCCTTACAGAGGCCTGGGAATTGGGTAAAATCAAGGATGGTGATCTTGTGGTTCTCGCGGCTTTCGGAAGCGGATTTACCTGGGGAAGTGCCATTATCCGATGGTGAAAATTTCCGGAAATGCTTTTCGTTAAATAACTATAAAACCGGCTAGCTCCAAAGACTCCATCCCATAGGGCTCGCGTCTGGCCAATTGCGATATTTATTGTAACCAATGATTACCAAAGGACAGGATTGATAAGAAAACCCCGGGAAGACCGGGGTTTCTTACATTAATGCGCTATACCAAACACTCACCATTACCAATAAAAATATAGCCCAATCAATGATTCTCTTTTCCTAAAGGCGACTTTCATGAGATATAGTTACTCCAAGTCTACCATTTTAAGCAGCGGTGAAATTTTAATGGATCATGACCCCTCAGTGCGCGAAAGACAAGTGATGTGTCCTGCTCTTTTCAAATTAAGCGGAAGTATTCTTTTTACGTATCAGGTAAAGCCCGATAAAGGTGATCAGTCCGTTAATAGGCAACAATTCGTACCCCACCTGATAGCCACCCAGATAGGCTGCCGGGATATTGGCGAAAAGGTAGATCAGACCTACAGAAGCCAGGGCAACGAGCCAAACATAGCGGTCATTGATAGCGTACCTGGTAAAAAGCCCGAATGCGAACAGTCCCAGTAACGGGCCATAGGTGTAAGTTGCGACCGTAAGCAACCCGTCTATGACATTTCTGTCCAGAACATATTTAAATATGATCACTACTACGATCAGTAAAAAGCTCATCCAGATATGTGTTCGCTTCCTCAACTTCCGTTGATCTTTTTCCGGGCGTTTGCCTATTTCCATGAAATCGACGCAAAAAGAAGTAGTGAGGGAAGTAAGGGCACTATCAGCGCTGCTGTAGGCGGCGGCAATCAGTCCGAGAATAAAGGTGATTGCAACCACAGACCCAAGCCCGCTCTTCATGGAGATCTGTGGAAAAAGAAGGTCCGATTTTGGTTCCCCGTCCAGAAGAGGAATCGCAATCCCGAATTTTTGAGCATAAATAAAAAGAAGGGCACCCAGAAGAAGGAAAATAAAATTCACTGCCACCAAAACCAGACTAAAGGAAACCATATTTTTCTGTGCATCCTTTAGCGACTTACAGGTAAGGTTTTTTTGCATCATATCCTGATCAAGTCCGGTCATGCAAATGGTGATGAACATGCCTCCCAGGAAAGACTTTATAAAATGATTTTTGCCCGTCAATTCCCCCGTAAAAAATATCTTATTATAGTTTTTCAATTCCTCAGAGGCCAGAAATTCAGAAAAGCTCCATCCCAGGCGTTCGTTAAGAAAAGAAATGGAAAGGCCAACTGACACCAGCATAAAAAGCGTCTGTAAGGTATCAGTCCAAACAATGGTCTTTATCCCTCCGCGAAAAGTATACACCCAGATAAGCATGATAGAGATAATCACGGTCATTTCAAAAGGGATACCCCAGGCATCAAAGACAAACTCCTGAAGGACAATGGCTACCAGAAAAAGCCGGAAAGAAGCCCCTAGCACCCTCGAGACAAAGAAGGATAGCGCGCCCGTTTTATAACTGACTCGCCCAAAGCGTTGCTGCAGGTATTCGTAGATAGAGGTCACGTTTAATCGGTAATACACCGGCAAAAGAATGAAGGCGATAATGAAATATCCCACGAGATATCCGAAAACCACCTGCATATAACTGAATTGGGAACTTTGGACCCAGCCGGGAACAGAGATAAACGTCACTCCGGAAAGGGAGGCTCCAACCATGCCGAATGCCACCAGATACCAGGGAGATTGCTTGCCTGCTTTAAAAAAATCCAGATTGGAATCGTTTTTACCGGTGAAGTAGGAAATTAGCAGGAGAAGCATAAAATAACCGCCGATGATCAGTAAAATATGGAGAGGGGTCATAGAAATAAAATTCGGACGCAAAGTACAAAAAGTAAAAATAGTACGTAATTTTGCCCTTATGGAATTTTCATCCAGGCTTTTGGAAAATGCCGTCTATGAAATGTCCCAGTTACCGGGCATCGGCAAGCGCACAGCGCTGAGACTTGTACTTCATCTTTTAAAGCAACCCAGGGAACAGTCTACCCGTCTGAGTCATGCCATTCAGGCATTGCGGGAGGACATAAAATTTTGTGGTAGCTGTCATAATATCTCAGACAGCGAATTATGTGAGATCTGCTCTAACTCAAGAAGGGATGCTTCAATTGTATGTATCGTGGAAGATATCCGGGACGTTATGGCCATTGAACAAACAGGGCAATATAAAGGGCTGTACCATGTGCTGGGAGGAAAGATTTCACCGATGGAAGGGATTGGCCCTATGGACCTGACGATACTTTCACTGGTGAATAAGGTTAAACTGGGAGAGATCGGGGAATTGATATTTGCGCTGAGTTCTACAATGGAAGGAGACACCACAAATTTTTATATCTACAAACAATTAGAAGGATTGCAAGTGAAGACTTCAGCTATCGCCAGAGGCATTGCCGTAGGCGATGAGCTGGAATATGCAGATGAAGTTACTCTCGGGAGAAGCATATTGAACAGGGTTCCTTTTGAAGGTTCCCTTAGAGTTTTCTAGTCCATTTTAAGTTTAGCATAAATAAAGGGCTATGTTTTTATTATTTTTGCAAAATATACCGCAAAAAATACATCTTAATTAATAATATGTCAAAGTTTGAACTGAAATTACCCCAAATGGGCGAAAGTGTTGCGGAGGCGACGCTGACTTCCTGGCTAAAGGAGGTTGGTGATGCTATTGAGCTGGACGAAGCGGTATTTGAAATTGCTACAGACAAGGTAGACTCCGAAGTGCCAAGCGAAGTAGAGGGCGTACTTGTGGAAAAATTATTCAAAGTAGACGATGTAATTAAGGTTGGGCAGACGGTTGCCGTAATAGAGCGCAACGGGGAGATGGCAGACGCCAGGAAGTCGTTGGAAAAAGATGTTGATATAAATACGGAACAGCCGGGTGTTGCAGATCATAGTTCCGGCGCTGCACAGGAGCAGACAAAGGCTCAGGTAGAAGATGGGAATGTAGTTGCACCGGATCATACCTCCACGGAAATATCAGACAGGTTCTACTCCCCTTTGGTAAAGAACATCGCCCAGCAGGAAGGGATTTCCAGGCCTGAATTGGATGCGATTCCCGGAACCGGCAGCGAGGGCCGGGTGACAAAGAACGATATTCTGAACTTTGTAGCCTCACGCAGTAGGCCTCCCAAGGTCGAGAAAATTTCCCATATACCAACAGCCGGGCCTGAGGTCAAAAAGGTTGTTGCTCAAAAAGAACAGTTGCCTGAACAACCAGCCCGCCACATAGTCAAAAGATCGGCGGGGGTTGAGGTTATCCCGTTGACGCGCATGGGTAAACTTATTGCCCAGCACATGGTCAATAGTGTACATACTTCCGCACACGTTCAGAGTTTTGTGGAGGTGGATGTTACCAATGTTGTTAGCTGGAGAAACAGGGTAAAGGGAGCCTTCGAAAAACGCGAAGGTGAAAAGCTGACATTTACACCCATTTTTATTGAAGCCGT
This sequence comes from Zeaxanthinibacter sp., assembly GCA_041743425.1. GTDB lineage: Bacteria > Bacteroidota > Bacteroidia > Flavobacteriales > Flavobacteriaceae > JTS-RE37. Next base: position 8,391 of record JBGTMS010000127.1, read on the forward strand.
CGCTAAAGCTTTGAAGAATTTTCCTATGATGAATATCTCTCTTGAAGGAGATGATGTCATCAAAAAGAAGCATATCAACATTGGTATGGCGGCTGCCCTACCGGATGGAAATCTTATTGTCCCTGTGATTAAGAATGCCGATTTACTGAATCTGGTAGGAATGGCCAAGGTGGTTAATGATCTGGCTTCCCGTGCACGAACCAACTCTTTAAAGCCTGATGAGATTCAGGATGGCACTTACACGGTCACCAATGTAGGCACTTTTGGAAGTGTCTTTGGCACCCCTATTATCAATCAGCCGCAAGTCGGTATACTCGCTCTTGGGGCTATCCGGAAAATGCCCGCCGTTATAGAAACGGAGGATGGGGATTTTATAGGTATCCGCAGCAAAATGTTTCTCTCCCATAGTTATGACCACCGGGTGGTTAATGGAGCGTTGGGCGGAATGTTCGTAAAAGCAGTGGCCGACTATCTTCAGGAATGGGATCTCAAAAGGGAAATATAAATCCTTGATTTTTTGTGGCCAGACAGAGTGTCGATGGATAGCCCATGATGGCCTGCGAGGTGTCTTCGTCTGGTCCTTTGAAGGGATGAATACCCCCCCATATTCCTTATTTTTAACCACTATCTTTGTACAAATCCTACACGAATGCAGTTAAAACTTACCAGGTGTATTTGTTTCTTCGATCTCGAAACCACCGGCGTCAATGTCGCAAAGGATCGCATCGTTGAGATATCCATCCTTAAAGTTCATCCCAATGGCAACAAGGAAAGCCGGACCTGGTTGGTCAATCCTGAAATGGAAATATCAGCCGAATCTGTTTCCGTGCATGGCATTACGAATGAAAGGGTAAAGGACGAACCTGTCTTTAAGTCTATTTCACGGGATATTTATTCGATGATCAGGGATTGCGATCTGGCCGGATTTAATTCGGACCGCTTTGATATCCCTTTACTCGCTGAAGAAATGCTGCGGGTGGGTATCGACTTTGATATGCGGAACGCAGTATCTGTAGATGTACAGACCATTTTTCATAAGATGGAAAGCAGAAGCCTCGAAGCTGCCTATCGATTTTATTGTAACAAGGAACTAACGGATGCGCACAGTGCCAAAGCTGATACACTTGCCACCTATGAGGTGATGCTAGCTCAGCTGGAACGGTACCCCGAACTCGAAAATAATGTTAAGAAACTCGCTGAGTTTTCCAGACGCAAACAGGCGGTTGATTTCGCTGGATTCATTGTACTGGATGAAGATGAAGATGAAATTTTCTCCTTTGGAAAACACAAGGGTAAAAAAGTGGCCGACGTTTTGGAGAGCGAACCGGGGTATTTTGGCTGGATGTTGAATGCCGATTTTCCGCTGTACACAAAAAAGGTGCTTACTCAGATTAAACTTAGCAAACTAAATAATAAATTATAATTGGGAGAAGCCACTATTTTGACAAGGGCGGATACCCAATGGAAACGTACATCGATCTACTGACGCCTTTTTTACAGATTCAACTATGAAGATTATATGTATTGGGCGCAACTATGCAGAGCACATTCATGAGCTTGCCAATGAAAGGCCCACGGAGCCTGTGGTGTTTATTAAACCCGATTCTGCCATTCTGCCGGCTGAACAGGATTTTTACCTGCCGGAATTCAGCAGCGATGTACATTATGAGGTGGAGGTACTCATTAAAATAAAAAAGGTTGGGAAGCATATCCAGGCCCGCTTTGCCCATACGTATTACGATGAGGTCGGTCTTGGGATAGATTTCACGGCTCGGGACCTTCAAGCCGAATTAAAGGAAAGAGGCCTGCCCTGGGAAAAGGCAAAGGGATTTGATGGCTCTGCTTTACTCGGACGATGGGTGTCAAAAGCCGAATTTAAAGATATGAATAACCTCTCTTTTTCCCTGAGTAAGAATGGGGTGCTCGTACAAAAAGGGAATACATCCGAGATGCTTTGGAAGACAGATGACCTGATTGCTTATGTCTCCCGTTTTTTTACTCTTAAAAAAGGGGATGTCCTATTTACAGGCACTCCTAAAGGAGTTGGAAGAATTCAGGCAAATGATTACCTTTCGGGGACGCTTGAGGGACAGGAATTATTTTCAGTTAAAATACGCTAATGATATACAATCTCGACAAAATTAATGAAATGGCCGATGGTGACCTGGACTTTATCAATTCGGTGATTTCCGTTTTTCTGGAAGAGGTTCCTCAGGATCTGGAAGATCTCGAAACAGCCATTTCTCGGGGGGATTATGACAGTGTGTACAAACTCGCACACAAGATCAAGCCAAACGTAGATCTGCTCGGCATGGAACAATCCAGGGCAACTGCTCTGGAAATTGAAACCTTGGGTAAAAGCGCTGTTAACAGTGCTGAAATCGAGAAAAAATTCCCTGCACTGAAAAAGGACATCCATCAGGTGATATCAGAGTTGAAAAAGGATTTCAATTTGTGATGTTTGCTGAAATCATTACTATTGGTGATGAAATCCTGATAGGTCAGATTGTTGACACTAATTCTGCATTCATCGCCAAAGAACTGAACAAATTAGGTATTTCTGTTTATCAGATCACCTCAGTTCAGGATGAAAGGGAGCATATACTAACGGCACTGGAGGAAGCTTCTTCCAGGGCCGGTATTATTTTGACAACCGGGGGCCTTGGTCCTACCAAAGATGATATCACCAAGCACACCTTGTGCGCTTATTTTAATGATACCCTGGTGGAGCGGCCTGAGGTCCTTGAACACATAGAGCTGTTGTTCAGTACCTATCTTACGACCCCCATTTCCGACCTGAACAGACAACAGGCACTAGTACCGTCCAGGGCTGATGTCTTGCACAATGCTTATGGTACTGCACCAGGTATGTGGATTGAGGACCGGCAAAAGGTCTTTATCTCCCTTCCGGGAGTTCCTTTTGAGATGAAACATCTGATGACAGAAGTTGTCATTCCCAGACTTGCCGCCACTTTTGAACGCCCCTTTATCGTCCACCGTACAATCATTACGTATGGTCTAGGAGAAAGTGCCATAGCGCAGCGGATCGAGAAATGGGAAGATGCCCTGCCAGCATTTATAAAACTCGCCTACCTGCCCAATCTGGGCAAGGTCAGATTACGGTTAACGGCTAAGGGGCCGGTATTACAGACCCTTCAACAGGCTGTGAATGAGGAGGTGGAAAAGCTCTCCGAATTCATAGGGGATATTATCTACGGGATCGAAGCGGATGAAGCTATTGAAGCCATAGTAACACGGATGCTGATAGAAAAAAAAATAACGCTGGCCACTGCTGAAAGCTTCACGGGCGGTAAAATTGCGGAAATGATCACTTCCATTCCCGGCGCATCTGCCTGTTTTGTAGGTAGCATAGTAAGTTATGCAACAAGAGTAAAAGCAGATATCCTTGGGGTTCCCTGGTCGCTGATAGATGCGCATTCCGTTGTCAGCAGGGAGGTGGCTGAAGCGATGGCGATACGGGTTCGTGAGATACTAAATGCGGATATTGGCCTTGCCACCACAGGCAATGCCGGGCCAGACAAAGGTGATTCAGATGAAGATATAGGTACGGTATATATTGCCATTGCCACAGAGAAGGGGGTTACAGCCGAACGCTTCACTATGGGTAATCATCGTACCCGGATCACCGCAAAATCCGTAAACAAGGCCTTCGAAATACTGCATAAAGAAATTTTAAATTTCTAGACCATAATTTTGTGGGTAGCGCAAAATGATCTAAATTTGCAGCCTGTTTGAAATCTAGTAAATAAAGCGTTATGTCAAAAGTCTGTGAGATTACCGGAAAGAAGGCAATGGTTGGAAATAACGTCTCCTTTTCGATCAATAAGACCAAAAGAAGATTTGATGTAAATCTCTCCAAAAAACGTTTTTATATTCCGGAGGAAGATCGCTGGGTGACTTTAAAGGTTTCTACAAGGGCACTCAAATCAATAAATAAAAAAGGAATTTCCGCTGTGCTGAAGGAAGCCAGGGAGAAGGGGTTGATAAAATAATTGTTATAGCAGCGTAACATGGCAAAGAAAGGAAACAGGGTCCAGGTAATTTTGGAGTGCACCGAGCATAAGGACTCAGGCAAACCGGGAACTTCCCGTTATGTCACCACCAAGAATAAGAAAAACTCTCCCGACAGGATGGAAATAAAGAAATTTAATCCTATCCTGAAGAAGATGACCGTTCATAAAGAGATAAAATAAGAACACATGGCAAAGAAAACCGTTGCATCGTTACAAGGATCGTCAAAGCGACTTACAAAGGCCATTAAAATGGTCAAGTCCCCAAAAAGTGGTGCCTATACCTTTATGGAGGCCGTAATGCCGCCTGAAATGGTGAATGAATGGTTGAGCAAAAAGTAGAACTATAGCCTATAATTTAAAGCCGTCCTTCCTCCAAGGCGGCTTTTTTTATTTCATATCTTTAAGAATTGAACAATTAAGAGCATGAGTCTTTTCAAGAATATCTTCTCAACAAAGCAAAAGGCCACTCTGGACAAAGGGCTTGAAAAAACGAAGTCGAGTTTTTTCACCAAATTAAGTAAGGCGGTGGCAGGTAAATCCAGGGTGGATGATGAGGTGCTGGACCATCTTGAAGAAGTGCTAGTCACGTCGGACGTCGGTGTAGAGACAACCCTTAAAATCATTACCCGTATTGAGGCCAGGGTACAGCGGGATAAATATGTGGGTACTGATGAATTGCATACGCTTTTAAAGGAGGAAATCGCAGCCTTACTTTCTGAAACAGCCATAGCACCCGAAGCAGAATTTGCTATTCCCGAGGGAAAACGTCCCTATGTAATCATGGTCGTAGGCGTCAACGGAGTCGGAAAAACGACCACTATAGGAAAATTGGCACATCGGTTTAAAGATAAAGGCTATAACGTGGTCATTGGCGCGGCGGACACTTTCAGGGCGGCAGCCATTGATCAGCTTCAAATCTGGGCCAATCGTGTTGATGTGCCGCTTGTTAAACAGCAAATGGGCAGCGATCCCGCCTCTGTGGCATTTGATACTGTCAGCGCCGCAGTGTCAAGAAATGCCGATGTGGTTCTCATTGATACCGCTGGCAGGCTGCACAACAAGGTAAATCTGATGAATGAACTGGGAAAAGTAAAACGGGTGATGCAAAAGGTACTGGCAGATGCGCCTCATGAAGTTCTCCTGGTCCTTGACGGCTCCACAGGTCAGAACGCCTTTGAACAGGCACGGCAGTTCACTATGGCAACGGATGTGAGTGCCATTGCAGTAACCAAACTTGATGGAACGGCCAAAGGAGGCGTTGTGCTGGGAATCTCGGACCAGTTCCAAATCCCTGTAAAATATATCGGCGTTGGTGAGGGTATTGAAGATCTTCAGCTTTTCAATAAAATGGAATTTGTGGATTCCTTTTTCACTCAGGTTTAATATATGCAGACGCCCTGAATCCTTAGTGAGCCGTACGGTAATTAATTTATTGTCTTCAAAATTAGCTGAATCCATGGAAAGAAACTTGATAATGAGTCTGCTTATGGGGCTGCTCTGTTTTGGTTGCCAGGAATCCAGAAAACCCGCTCCCTCCTCTGTAGCAGAGTTAAACGATAGTATTGTACTCTGGTCGCCTTATAACGATTCGGCAGAGGTGGCGGCTAACAGAACCCATAAGATCGAAAGGATGCAATACAAACTCATCCAGTCCAGGGTTATTGATAAAAACGACATTTTCCGACCCTTGTATCATGAGGTTTCGGCAATGACTGCAAGTGATTATGAAAGCCTGAAACCATATATATTGGGAAAAACCATCCCGGAAATCCAGACAGGTATTAAGGATGGCAAAATGACGTATGAGGATCTGGTACGTTTTTATCTTTACCGGATCTATGCATTTGAGCTTGACAACACCAGCACGCTGAATACCATCCTTTCATTGAATGAGGAGGTGGTGGCCCAGGCACGCGAACTGGATGTGCTCAGGAATAAAGGAGGCATGGCGAGCCATCACCCGGTTTATGGCATGCCCGTCCTGCTCAAGGACAACATAAATACCAGCGGGATGAATACAACGGCCGGTGCTATCGCACTTAGCGGGAATGAAGTAGAAGATGCCTTTATTGTAAAGCAACTAAAAAATCACGGCGCTCTCATCCTGGGCAAAGTGAATCTCAGTGAATGGGCGTATTTCCTTTGCAGTGGATGCCCTGTGGGGTATAGTGCAGTTGGTGGACAGACGCTGAATCCCTACGGAAGGAGAAAGTTTGAGACCGGAGGCAGCAGCTCAGGCAGCGGAACGGCAATGGCTGCAGAATATGCGGTAGCTGCCGTTGGCACCGAAACTTCCGGTTCCATTTTATCGCCCTCCGGACAAAACTCCGTGGTAGGTCTTAAACCAACGGTAGGCTTGCTGAGCAGAAGCGGTATCGTTCCTATATCAGGCACATTGGATACACCGGGGCCCATGACCAGGAATGTAACTGACAATGCGATTTTACTCGATGCAATGACCGGATTTGACGCCAACGATTCACAATCTGTCCCTCCAAAATTTACCGACGTATGGCAGACCAGTACCGCCAGTATGCCGGAATTAAAAGGAAAACGGTTTGGGGTCTTCCGGCAATTAATGACATCTGACACCCTCTACATCCAAACCATCCAAAAATTAAAACAGGCAGGTGCTTTGATCTTTGAGTTTACGCCTCCGGATGTCTCAATGGATGGATTTATAAGTATTCTGAATATTGATATGAAAAACGACCTTCCGGCTTACCTTAAAGTTCATGGAAATACGGATGGAAAAGTGCGCATTCGGTCCGTTGAAGAGGCTGTCGCTTTCAACAGGGAAGATTCTATTACCCGAATTCCTTACGGTCAGGCTGTATTCGAAGGTATCCTTGCAGATACGATTTCAGCAGCAACCTTGCAGCGTACAAAAAAGCGGCTGGAGAAAAGCGGACGGACTTTCTTTGACACGGCCATGAGGGAGTATCAGTTGGATGCCATCCTGTCAGTCAACAATACACATGCAGGCTATGCTGCTGTTGCCAAATACCCGGCTTTAACCGTACCAATGGGATACAGAACGAATGGAGAACCGGTAAACCTTACTTTTATCGGAAAATCGTATCAGGAGGAAATACTCCTGAATTTGGGGGAGGCTTTTGAGAGACTAACCAAGGCGCGGAAATTACCAAAAGGGTATCGGTAAAGCAATTCTAATTACTGCCCTTTCCCAACCTTTACCAGATCAATCGATCAGATCGTTGATCTTTGCCCATAACTGATTGTCAAATCCGGAGGGTCCCTGAGTTTCTTCACCACTACTTTCGCCCATTCTGACAACGACCAGTGATTTCCCTGGGACAATGTATAGTTTCTGGTCATTTTTACCAAGTCCAGCGATAAGGTCCTGAGGTGCATTGGGGATCAACGGGCCGTCATAAGAAGTCCCGGAACCCGGAAGCATATAACTATCCCTGCCATTTAACCACCAGAGGTAGCCGTAGGCTTTGTTGTAGTTCTGGGAGGTATTTTTCATATTTTCCAAAAATTGGGTATCCGAAAGCAGCATCTCGCCATCCCATACACCATTGTTCAGGCTAAGCAGGCCGAATCTGGCCATACTCCTTGCGGTGCTGAAATAGACCTGGTTTTCTCCGTTGGTGGTGATCCAGGCCCCATCCATCCCAATTTTATTCCGCAGATAGGTATTGAAAAAGGAACTGAAACTTGTGTTCAACGCTTCACTCACGACTTTTTGTAACAGGGTATATGGTCCATTGTGATAAGCCCAACGTGTTCCTGCATCGCTTTGATATTCAAGGCATCCCGGCGTAATACAATCAAATCCGGTTTCTTTTAATCCGGTAGTCATTGTCAGTTGATGACGAAGGGTGATAAGGGCTTCCTTATCGGCAGTCGCTGTCGTCCAGCCGACACCCAGATATTGGGAAGTAGGGTTATTTATATTTAGGATATTCTTTTCGGCGGCGATACCCACAGTAAATGCCGTTAACGTTTTCCCGGCAGATGCCCAGTACCAGAGACTATCCCTACTGAACTTGTCAAAATAGGCTTCCATGGCAATTTTACCCTTGTGCAGGATCAGGAATGCTTTTGTATCACTGTCAGTGAGCAGGTCTAATAAGGGTTGCTCTGCAGTTGTATTCCATGAAAGTTCTGACATAGAAACAGTTTCCCATTCAGACCCCTCCAAGGGTGGAAAATAAATTGCTTCCGCGGGTTGAGGAGTTTCCGGAAGGCTGTCCTCAGTGGAGTCATCGTTTCCATCAGAGCAACCAAATGAAAATACCATTAGTACTGTGAGCAGCAGGGCAGGGTAAGATACAGGGTAGGAAATACGCATCATATCATTAAAAGGATGTAACGTGAAAAACGAAGAATTCTTGTAATAAAGCAGCAATTGCTACGGCTTGTTGTATTTTTGCCCCTCACCAGAGGCGTATGCGGACAAAATCGTTAAAAAAGAATACCATTAATGTGGTTACACTTGGTTGTTCCAAGAACGTTTACGATTCAGAAGTACTTATGGGACAATTGCAGGCCGATAAGAAGGATGTAGTCCATGAGCAGGATGGTAACATTGTAGTAATCAACACCTGTGGTTTTATAGCCAATGCAAAAGAAGAAAGCATCAATACGATTCTGGAATATGTGCGCAAAAAAGAGGCCGGGGATATTGATAAAGTGTTTGTGACGGGTTGTCTTAGTGAAAGATACAAACCAGAACTGAAAAAGGAGATACCGAATGTGGATGCCTATTTCGGCACCAGTGAATTACCTGCATTGCTTAAAGCCCTGGGAGCTGACTACAGGCATGAATTGATTGGAGAGCGACTCACCACTACCCCGAAATCGTATGCATATCTGAAAATTGCGGAGGGTTGTGACAGGCCGTGTTCCTTTTGCGCCATCCCGTTGATGCGGGGCAAACACAAAAGCAAACCGATAGAAGCGCTTGTCGGGGAAACGGAGAGACTGGCGGCAAAGGGGGTAAAGGAACTCATTCTCATCGCTCAGGATCTGACCTATTACGGGCTTGATCTTTATGGAAAACGCCAACTTGCTGATTTACTGGAGCAACTGGTTAGGGTTGAGGGCATTGAATGGATACGCCTGCACTATGCATTTCCAACAGGTTTTCCCATGGAGGTACTGAAGGTGATGCGCTCAGAGCCTAAGATTTGCAATTATCTGGATATTCCACTGCAACATATTTCAGACAACATCCTCAAAAGCATGCGCAGGGGAACCACCATGGAGAAAACAAACCGATTACTTAGGGAATTTCGCAGCCAGGTACCCGGGATCACTTTACGGACGACGCTGATTGTTGGCTACCCCGGGGAAACCGAGGAGGATTTCCGGTTACTGAAGGATTGGGTAACAGAAACAAGATTTGACCGGCTGGGTTGTTTTACCTATAGTCATGAGGAGGATACACACGCTTTCGGGCTGACGGATGATGTTCCGGAGGCAATAAAACAGCAGCGGGCCAATGAGATTATGGAAATACAATCTCAGATTTCCTGGGAGTTAAACCAGGAAAGGATAGGAAAAACTTTTCGATGTCTGATTGACAGGAAAGACGGGGAGTATTTTGTTGGCCGGACGGAATCTGATTCCCCTGACGTGGATAATGAAGTATTGGTGGATGCCTCCAGACATTATTTGAAACAAGGTGAATTTACGGACATACTGATCACAGCCGCTGAGGATTTTGATCTTTACGGGATAGCGGTGACGGATTGAGCAGTGAAGGCCCGCCTGGGGACTGAGTGGAAACCGGCCTCAATTTTTTCTGTCAATTTCGTAAGTATATAAAAGCCTGCCTAATTCAGCCAGAAAAGGGATTCCTATGTTCTCATATTCGTAGGCATCATCATTGAAAATACCATCTTTGTTTACTAAAATGGTGGCAGTAAGAAAGAACTCGACCTGCTTTTCCTCATCGGTGATATAGGCACAGTCCGTCAGGGTGCCATAGGCAAATCCAACTTTATTATAGATCTTGAAATTGGGCGGTATACTGTCTTTCGAATCCCCGAAAATAAAAAATTTACAAAAGCTGTCATAATAGACTTCGGGATCATATCCTGCAGATCTTGGCAGGCGTTGCATGGACTCTAGCAGGAAGTCGCGCTGGGCAGGGGAGATCCTGAACTGCTCGTCCGCTCTGAACTTATCAGGAAAAATAACCCTTTTCAGCAGTTCGTGTTGGGTTCTTATAGGATAATAGTTTTTAAGGGAAAAATCAAAAGGTTCGCGGACGAGGGAATCCTCATCATAGAATCCGGTTCCTTTACGGATGCCTTCGAGCCTTAGGGCTTCGGGCTCAGAATTTACAATCGGAAGCGTGGTCATAGTCGTGCTGTCATTTATATAGACAACCAGGGGTTGTGTTGTCACTTCATCCGAGTGAACGCCGAGCCTGTGCGAGATCCGAACCGGAGAAATCCCTTTGTTCAAAAGGCCTGAATTAATGGCATCCTGCCCTAAAAACTCAAGTAAGCGGTTGTTGGCATGATTATCACTGACGGTAAAGATATTTATAATATCGTCCTCAAAGGTATTCTCAATAGAATCACCTTCAATATAGTATCGCGTATCTGCACGAATGCTGTCCAGGGTACTTAGTTTTTCAAGGGCGAGAACCGCTACGGGAAATTTTATTGTACTTGCCGGGTAAAAGTACCGGGCCTCGTCCACCTGAAACGCATAGTCGGTGAAGTGTATATCCTTATTTTCCCGGTCAATACGGGTATAGAGAATTTGCACTTCATACTGTTCTACACTGTCCATCACCTTCCTGATGGCGGGATGTTCACTGGCAAGTGCCCAGGCCAATGGATCTGATATCTGTTCTTTCTTATGGCAGGATATCAATCCGAAATAAAAGAAAAGTAGTACGATTAAATAGTTTTTCAAGCCGGGAAGCTTTTTACTTATGCGCAGACTGCGAAGATCACTGATCATATATTTCTCCCCGGTGTGGAATGAGGGCATCCCGAACCGGGATCATAAGCTTTTCTTCAACCACCAGATAAGCAATGCTGTGATTATCACTGAAATCTGAATGGCCTGTTAACTCCGCGCCTTCCATTTCGCGATGACTGTATTCCTTCAGATGGTGTTCATGATGCCGAGCCGTTTCTCCGGCATCGGGTCCTCTGAAATCCCATATCAATTTTATTTTTCTACTCATTTTTTACTTGTTTTAATCGGAATTTCCAACCGAAATACCCTCTTCGACAAAGGCCTTAAAATCTTTCAGGTATCTCAGAGACCTGCCCTTCAGGGCGCCTGGCATCAGGAATCCCATCAATTTAAACATAAATCCGGTAAATTGAAATTCATTTTCTGCAATCCATTTGGTAGTGTGTTCATCCACATCCTTAAAATAGTTTTTTTGGATATTCTGTAAACCCCTGGCCTCATAAATGGTATGATATTCATAGGGTGGATTGCGCTTCATTATGGTTTCTATCATTACAATTTTTCTCTTCCCTATTTTGTAATAAAGTTCCATCCTGGCTCCTTCTCTTCCCGGAGTTCCTGAAATAAGCCGGTACCGCCGGAAGTCTCTCTGCCAGAATTTTAAATTTTGCGGATCCTCTAATTTTTTGACCAATTCCGCACGGGGTTTATTTATAGTAATTTCATTCGTATATTTCATTCAATTTGCACCATATGCTTACTAATGTACTAAATTCAAGGCTTTTTCGCATTAAAAATGTGTTAATCAATCCTGTAATATCTTGCAGGCCGTAGTGTAATTGCTATTTTTGCCCAATGCATTTTTTAGCGCTGAATGTAACTATGACAAAGGCATTTTCGGTACTGCTTCCGTTGGCCCTTTTACTGGGATCCTGTGAATCGCTCTTTAAGAAGGATGAAGATAAAGAACCTCTAGCAAGGGTAGGAAAGAGCTTTCTTTACCGTGAGGATATATCCGGTCTCCTTGGCACTGATGTTTCCCCTGAAGACAGCGCTTCTATCATCACAAATTACATCAATAACTGGGCGACCAAACAATTGTTACTCAGCAAGGCACGGATCAATTTGTCAGAGGAACAACTTGCCGATTTTGAAAAACTGGTAGACAATTACCGAACCGATCTATACACAAGGGCATATAAGGAGGCGCTGGTTATAAGGTCAGAAGATACGACCATTGCCAGATCGGAACTGCAGCAATATTATGATCGTGAAAAAGAGAACTTTAAATTAAAGGAGAAACTGGTAAAACTTCGCTTTATTGAATTGTCACCTCAGTTTCAGCAGCGGGATGAAGTCACGGAAAGGCTAAAACGATTTAAAGGAGAGGACTTGCAATATCTGGATTCCATTGGAGTACATTTCCGGAAACTCAACTTTAACGACTCGATCTGGATAGCGGCCTCTGACGTGATTGAAGAGATTCCACCCCTTACTTATGACAATGAAGGGGAGTACTTAAAAAAATCACAATTTTTTGATTTGGAGGATGAGATGGGGGTATATTTGGCTAAGGTCACGGACGTTCTTAAAGTAAATGATATTGCTCCGCTCTCTTATATTGAACAGACCATCCGACAGGTCTTACTGAACAGAAGGAAACTCGATTATATTAGAAAATTAGAAACGGAGATAATAGATGAAGCTACTAAAGACAAAGAATTTGAGATATACAGTGCCGGCAAATAAATTTCTGCTTTTATTCTTTTTTGTGGCCATGCAACTGTCAGTTGCACAATCCTATGATTCCATTCCGGACACACAGATCGAACCCCCGGAAGTTCTTGCCGAGGCGAATACTGGCATCAGAAAGGCTAAGGACACCGTGCGTGCCGGAAAAAGGATCAAACTTGACGGAATATCAGCGGTAGTAGGGGATTATGTGATCCTCGATTCGGATGTCCAGAAGGCGCAGATTGATATCCGCAGCCAAGGGGGATCAACAGAAGAGATTTCGGATTGCAGTCTGCTCGGGAAGCTGATGGAGGACCGACTTTATGCCCATCAGGCCATACAGGACAGTTTACTTGTTTCAGACGACGAGGTCAATGCGGCAAGTGAAGGTTATGTTCAGCAACTGGTGCAGCAACTGGGGTCAATGGAAAAGTTATTGCAGTTCTACAAGAAAGAGACTGCCGAGGATTTCAGGGAAGAGTTATTCAATATCAACAAATTGCGGATGCTTTCTGAAAAGATGCAGCAAAAAATTGTGGGTGATATAAAGGTGACACCCGAAGAAGTGCGGCAGTTCTTTAATAAAATCCCGGAGGCCGAAAGACCTATGTTCGGTGCTGAACTGGAAATTTCCCAAATCATCAAAAAGCCATTGATTCCGGAAGCCGAAAAGCAGAAGGTAATTGACAAACTCAATGAGATAAAAGCAGATGTGGAAGATAATGAGGCCAGTTTTAAGGTCAAGGCAATCCTCTACACAGAGGATGCTTCATCCAGACCGAATGGCGGGTTCTACAGCATTACTAAGGAAACACAATTCGTAAAGGAATTTAAGGATGTAAGTTTCAGTCTGCAGGAAGGGGAAATATCAGACCCCTTCGAAACCATTTTCGGATATCACATAATATATGTTGAAAAAATCCGGGGTCAGGAACGGGACATCCGACATATCCTGATGGTTCCCGAAGTGCCTGACTCAGCGATCGAAAATGCCAAAAAGGAACTTGATTCCATCCGGAAGCAAATTATTGAAGGCAAATACACTTTTGCGGAGGCAGCCCAGAATTTTTCCGATGAAAAGGAAACCAAATTTGACGGTGGTCTTTTGCGCAATCCTACCAACTTTGATTCGCGTTTTGAACTGACCAAAATGGATCCTTCTCTATACAACCAGGTAAGAAACCTCAAGGATAATGAAATATCATTTCCTTTACTTGAACAGGATCCAAGAGGTGGTGCACCCCTTTACAAACTGCTTAAAGTGACCAACAGATATGAGGAGCACAAGGCAGATTTTGCCAAGGACTATCTTAAGATCCAGGAGCTTGCCCTTAGAGAAAAGCAATTAAATGCTATTTCCAAATGGATGGAAGAACATATTGAAGATACCTATATAAGTGTTAACAGTGAGAAACAGGACTGCAATTTTGCAAATCAATGGGTAAAGGAATAATTGAATGTCTGACGTTGCGGCGATCAATCAGTTAGTAGAAAAACACAAAGCACTTAAACAGGAGATAGCGAAGGTTATCGTTGGCCAGGAAGGCGTAATTGACCAAATACTGCTCTCCATTTATACCGGGGGTCATTCCCTTCTTATTGGTGTTCCCGGCCTGGCCAAGACCCTTATGGTCAATACCATTGCGCAAACCCTGGGTCTTGATTTTAAGCGCATACAATTCACTCCGGACCTTATGCCCAGCGACATCCTTGGAAGTGAAGTCCTGGACCAGAACCGGAATTTTAAGTTTTTAAAAGGACCTATTTTCGCCAACATCATCCTTGCGGATGAAATCAACCGAACCCCACCCAAGACACAGGCGGCGCTTTTGGAAGCTATGCAGGAGCGCGCCGTGACCATCACGGGCAAACAGTACAAACTCGAACTACCTTACTTTGTTCTGGCCACTCAGAATCCGATCGAACAGGAAGGCACCTATCCTTTGCCGGAAGCTCAACTTGACCGCTTTATGTTTGCCATCGAATTGAAGTATCCGTCGATAGCAGAAGAAATAGAGGTGGTAAGAACCACTACAAATGACAACTCTGCTACTGTGAATTCGATGTTCTCCGCGAATGAAATTTTGGAAATACAACATTTGATTCGCAGAATTCCGGTACCGGATAATGTGCTCGACTATGCGGTACGGCTTGTAAACAGTTCGAGGCCCGGCCTTCCCTCATCCTCCGATTATGTCAATCAATACCTGGATTGGGGCGCCGGACCCAGGGCTTCACAGAACCTGATCCTTGGCGCTAAGGCACATGCCGCTATCCGGGGGAAATTCTCTCCGGACATAGAAGATGTAAAGGCTGTCACCATGGGAATACTAAGGCACAGGATCATCAAAAATTACAAGGCAGAGGCAGAGGGTATTTCTGAGGAGGATATTATCAGAGCTTTGTTGTAATATAAAGCATACTACTGAGCCTATCCAATTACCGACCGGATTTTTTTAAGGAGCTTACGGGCTTAATTCCTTTCAACGAGAAACATTTGGCGAATTCCTTCCTGGTAGTTCTTTAAGGGATCAAAAGTTTTATTTACCCTTCTATTTTAGTAATTTTGGAACTAACTAAACCTTTTAACAACATACGAATGGCATTTGATATAGACAAGATCAAAGGTGTTTATGCCAGGATAGCGGAACGCGTGGACAAAGCACGGGAGATAGTTGGGAAACCCCTTACACTCTCTGAAAAAATATTATATTCCCATTTATGGGACGGCAGTCCGCAGAAGGCCTTTGTAAGAGGCAAGGATTACGTGGATTTTGCTCCGGATAGGGTAGCCTGTCAGGATGCCACAGCGCAGATGGCCTTGTTACAGTTTATGCATGCCGGAAAACCCAAGGTGGCCGTCCCTACGACGGTACATTGCGATCACCTGATACAGGCAAAGGTCGGTGCGGAAGCTGATCTCAAGAGGGCCAACCAGACAAGTAATGAAGTATTTGATTTTCTGGAGTCTGTTTCTAATAAATACGGAATTGGATTCTGGAAGCCAGGCGCGGGCATCATCCATCAGGTGGTCCTGGAGAACTATGCTTTTCCCGGAGGAATGATGATAGGAACGGATTCACATACTGTGAACGCGGGGGGATTAGGTATGATTGCGATAGGAGTTGGTGGGGCAGACGCCGTGGATGTGATGGCCGGGATGGCCTGGGAACTTAAATTCCCAAAGCTTATTGGGGTGAAACTCACCGGAAAACTTTCGGGATGGACGGCACCTAAAGATGTCATCTTAAAGGTAGCAGGAATTCTCACAGCCAAAGGTGGGACCGGTGCCATTGTGGAATATTTCGGAGAAGGGGCCATCGCCATGTCATGCACCGGTAAGGGAACCATCTGCAACATGGGTGCGGAAATAGGCGCTACTACCTCTACATTCGGATACGATGCTTCAATGGACAGGTATCTTCGTGCTACCGATCGTGCCGATGTAGCGGATGCCGCCGAAAAGGTGAAATCTTACCTGACGGCAGATGGCGAAGTCTACGCCAACCCTGAAAATTATTTTGACGAACTCATAGAGATCAATCTTTCTGAACTAGAGCCACATTTGAACGGACCCTTTACTCCGGATCTGGCCACGCCTATTTCAAAAATGGGAGAGGCTGCCAGGGAGAATGACTGGCCCTTAAATGTTGAAGTAGGGCTGATTGGGTCGTGTACCAACTCTTCATACGAGGACATTTCCAGGGCGGCGTCCCTTGCAAAACAGGTTTCCGAAAAAAACCTTAAAACAAAATCCAAGTTTACCATTACACCCGGTTCTGAACTGGTGCGATATACCATCGAGCGGGATGGCTTCATTGATACTTTTAATGGCATTGGCGCCACCGTCTTCGCAAATGCATGTGGACCCTGTATCGGGATGTGGGACAGATACGGGGATAAAGCCTCCGATGGCCCGCGGAATACCATCGTCCATTCCTTTAACCGAAATTTTGCGAAACGGGCGGATGGGAATCCGAATACCCTGGCATTTGTCGGATCTCCGGAACTGGTCACTGCTATAGCGATTGCCGGAAGATTGGATTTTAATCCGATAACGGACGCCCTTATCAATGAAGACGGAGAAGAGGTTATGCTGGAGGAACCCAGGGGTTACGAATTACCTCCGGAAGGTTTCTCAGTGGAGGATGCCGGTTATATTGCCCCAAAAGAAGATGGCAGTGACGTTGTGGTAAAAGTCGCTGAAGATTCTGAACGACTTCAGTTGCTTGATCCGTTTGAACCTATCACTGCGGAAAGTCTCCGCGGGATGAAACTGCTGATCAAAGCATTTGGAAAATGTACTACTGATCATATATCGATGGCAGGTCCCTGGTTACGCTTCCGGGGGCATCTGGACAACATTGCCAACAATACCCTCATCGGGGCTGTGAACACTTTTAATAAAAAAACAAATTTTGTCAAGAACCAGCTTACAGGAGTTTATGCGGGTGTGCCTGATACACAGCGTGCCTATAAGGCGGAGGGAATTAAAACCATTGTTATTGGAGACCACAATTATGGGGAAGGATCTTCCAGAGAACATGCCGCCATGCAACCCAGACATTTAGGGGTAGCAGCTGTGCTTGTAAAATCGTTTGCAAGGATACACGAAACGAATCTGAAGAAACAGGGCATGCTGGCTCTTACCTTTGCCAAAGAATCAGATTATGACCTGATTCAGGAAGATGATACCTTTAACTTTACGGACATATCAGGCTTTTCACCGGAGCAACCGCTTACCATAGAAGTGGTGCACAGTGACGGAAGGAAAGATCTTGTTATGGCCAATCATACTTATAATGCGCCTCAGATTGCATGGTTTCATAAGGGTTCCGCCCTCAATGTCATCAAGGCAGAAAACGCAAGTTAAAAGAGTCAGAGAATTAATAGAGGGAAACTCCCCATACACGCCGGGGTTTTTTAGATTTGAATCAACCCCAACACAAATGCGAATTCGCAAAAGTACGGTCCTGAATATTCTTGTCATCGTACTTATTCTTTCTTTTTTTGTGACCCCACTGGGGGATTACAGCAAGCTGTTTCTGAACCAGCTATTTTCATTCAGCCCGGATGTTGTCGAGGAGAATCAGCGTCGGAGGGTTTCTGATTATGACTGGCAACTGAAGGATGACAATGGGGAATCTTTCAACTTCAGAAGATCCGAGGGCAATGTGGTGTTTATAAATCTCTGGAACTCCTGGAGGTTACCATGCACGGTCGAACTCCGCAGCATTCAAAAACTATATGATCGTTACAAGGGTCAAATCGATTTTTATATCGTCACCGATGAGCAACAGCCTCCGGTAAGGGCATTTTTAGAGAAACATGATCTTACCTTCCCTGTCACGTATCTCATCTATGGTGAGAAAAGCCCTGTTGATATTCAGACCCCACCCCGGACCTATATTCTTGATAAGACTGGAGCTATCGTAGTTGATGAAGAGGGAATTGCTGATTGGGATAATGATAATGTTTATGAATTGATGGAGACTTTATTAAAATCAAAATGAAATTGAAAAGGGAATATATTATAGGCATCCTGGTCATCGGTTTTTTAGCCGCCTTTTATTTAACCCCAATTGGCTTTCATGCGAAGGTATATCTCAACCGGCTCGTTTCGCATAATCCTACACCTGTGGCTGAAAGGGAACAAGAAGTGCTGGCCGATTATTCATGGGAACTGGAGGATTTAAATGGGAATATGATCAACCTGAAAGACTACAGGGGGAAGATCATTCTCATTAACTTCTGGGCCAGCTGGTGCCCCCCCTGTATTGCTGAAATGCCTGGTTTTGAACTACTATACAAGGATTACGGCGATGAGATTGCCTTCCTCTTCATAGCAAGGGACAAAGAAGAGAAAATAAGACAGTTTCTTGACAGAAAAGGGTATACCCTTCCCGTTTATTTTGAAGGCGGATTTACTCCAAAAGTTTTATTCAACGCAGCGCTACCAACTACTTATATTATTGACGGGAAGGGAAAAATAATCATGGCTGAAGTAGGATCCAGAGATTGGAACAGCAGTGAAACGAGATCTTTTTTAGATGCCGTCCTTGCAGATTCAAAAAGTAAAATTCAGCCCTGAGTTCTGAAATACTTAAAAGGAACTAACAACATTCCAAAGCACTCGCCTTCTTCTTTCCCGAGGTGTTTATGATGTATCTTATGCGCTCGTCTGACCCCTCTGGCATACCAGTTATTCGCATTCCTGAAAAGTTTGAATCTCTGATGTATAAAGATATCATGGACCATAAAATAGGCAATTCCATAGGCTAGTATCCCGAACCCAAGGGGCCATCCATACCAAAAGGATGTATGCGCCGCCAGATAAAAAAAGGTCATGCTGACAACAGCATAAAACAGGAAAAAAGCGTCATTGCGTTCAAACCAGGAATCATGGTCTTTCTTATGATGATCGCTGTGCAATTTCCATAAAAAGCCGTGCATAACATATTTATGCGTAAACCATGCCATAAATTCCATTAAACTGAAGGTGCTAAGGAATATACCTATCCAAACGGCAGCCATCATATCAGACCAGATTAAGTTTGTAAGTTACATAGGATTTGGCCAAAAGCCCAAATTTCTCATAGTTCGGAACACGTATTCGCGCATTCTTAATATCCATAGAAGGTGTTTGTTGTAGTTTCCTCAATAGTTTATAGTAATATCGGTAAGCGGTATAAACCCCGAATCTGGCTTCGCTGGGCAAGCGGGTAATTCCCTCGTATCCGATAGCAAAGTCGGACTTGATTTCATCCACTATTTTTGCTTTAGAAATTTCATCCAGTTCCATCAGATTTGCATTGGGGAAGTAGGAGCGGTTGAGGCCTTCAAAATCTGCCTTGAGATCCCGGAGAAAATTCACTTTTTGGAAAGCAGAACCAAGGGCCATAGCCGACTTTTTAAGTTCCTCATACCGGACAGGGTCACCATTTACAAAAACACAAAGGCACATGAGCCCTACCACATCGGCAGAACCATAGATATATTCATGAAATTCCTCAGCATTGATATAGGCGGTCTTGGTAAGATCCATGCGCATGCTCTTCATAAAAGATGTGACCAGCGGTTCCGGGATGTGGTATTGGTGAAAGGTATGCTGAAAGGAATTCAGAATAGGATTAAGGCTGATCCTTTGATCCAGGGCAGATTTCAGATCCTGTTCAAAAGAGTCAAAAAGCGCATTCTTGTTATACTCATGAAATGAATCTACAATTTCATCGGCAAACCTGACAAATCCGTAAATATTGTATATATCCTTTCTGATAGTGGTCGAAAGCATTTTTGTAGCAAGGCTGAATGAGGTACTATAAGACTCAGTGACCACCTTACTGCATCGATAGGAAACGGTATCAAAGATAGATTTCATCCTTTGCGTGACTATTTATTGTTTTAATCATTAAACCTGCCACCAGCTTTCCCGAAATAATAGCAGGGGGGACTCCCGGCCCGGGAACGGTAAGTTGTCCCGTAAAATAAAGGCTCTTCACGGCTTTGCTCCTGAGACCTGGTCGTAAGAAAGCCGTTTGGGAAAGCGTATTGGCCATGCCATAGGCATTTCCTTTATATGCATTGTACTGCTCTGTAAAATCGTTTATACAGAAGGATTCCTTCAAGCTGATGCTATTTCCAATGATGTTTCCCGTCTGGGCCTCAAACCGCTGTAAAAGAATCTTCAGGTATTTCTCCCTCAAATGTGTTGAATCCTGGAGTCCGGGAGCCAGCGGCATAAGAAAAAATCCGGTCTCACAGCCTGGCGGGGCCATTGTGGGATCAGTGACAGAAGGGAAATTTATATAGAATAACGGATCCGACGGCCATTGCGGACGATCATAAATCTCTTTGGCATGGAGGTCAAAATCTGTATCAAAGAAGAGGTTGTGGTGTTCAATGTTTTTCAATTTCTTATTAAATCCGATGTAAAAGAGCAGGGCAGAGGGGGCAAAGGTTTTGCGTTCCCAATAGGATTCGGAATATTGTCTGTGTGTTTTTTGCATCAATTGCTCGGTATGATGGTAATCGGCACCACTCAGCACCATGTCGGCATCAATGGACTCCCGGCCAATACGAATGCCCATGGCCCGTCCGTTTGCCACAAGTATTTCAGATACATCTGACTTATTTCTAAAGGTCACTCCAAGTTCTCGCGCGAGAGAAACCATCGCTTCCACCACCCGGTACATTCCTCCTCTTGGATGCCAGGTGCCAAGACCAAAATCGGCAAAATTCATAAAACTGTAAAATGCAGGGGTATTGGATGGTTTAGCTCCCAGAAAGAGTGCAGGGAATTCAAGGATGGAAATGAGCATTGGGTTCTTGAATAATTTCCTTACCTCACCACTGATGGTCCTGAAAAACTGGTCCATCCTCCTGACCGTTTCTACGGTTACCAGTTCCAATGGAGATTGGCCCGGCAAATAAACCATATCGCCGATGGCAATTTCATAGTTTTTTTTAGCCTTCCCGATAAATCGTTTCAGCACTGCCGAGCTCCCTTTTTCAATACGTTCAAATTCGGCGGAAATTTTATCAAGCGAGTCGCCTATGACCACTGCCTGGTCTTTAAAAAAAACTTTGTAAGCAGGATCCAGCCGTTCCAGCGTGTAATAGTCAGAGGTCTTCTTTCCGAAATCTCTGAAGAACCTTTCAAAAATATCAGGCATCCAGTACCAGCTGGGGCCCATGTCAAAGGTGAACCCATCCCTTGAATATTGCCTTGCTCTGCCTCCAAAAGATGCATTCTTTTCAAATACGGTAACATCACATCCGCCTTTCGCCAGGTAACAGGCAGCAGATAGTGAAGCAAATCCCGATCCAAGAATGACCACTTTTTTGTTCATATAATCCTGTTCAGTCACATTTCACTTATTTCAATGCTTCTTTTAATTCATGAATAGATTCAAAGCTTCTCACATTTGCGGGCAAGCCATTCTTATTTACGTGGGCAATCTGACGGCCCAGCAGCCATAGTTGTGATTTTTTACTCCCTGCAGCGGCGTTCAGTTTTTTATCAAAATCGGTTATATATTTTGCCAGCTTGTCCCTGGTTGGCACTACTGTAAAATACGATATATAATACATATAGCCGTAATAATTTTGCAGATCAATCAGATGGTCTGTCGGCATACTCTGTCCGAGATAAACAGTTTTATATCCGCTAAGTATCAATTCATAATTGATAAATAGCAATCCCAGTTCATGAATTTCGTTTTCAGGAAGGAAAAGGGCGAAAATCTTATCGGTTTTCCGGGGTTGGAGGCTTTGCTGCAATTCTGTGTGAACCACTATTTTCTGTTTAATCAGGTGGGTTATAAAATGTTCATGGGCAGGACTGATCGTATCGGTCTGCCACAATAACCCCAATTCCTCCAGCAAAGGGATAAACACCTCCCAGAACAGCACACTGAAAGTTGTTTTGCTGATAAGTTCGTCATAGGTGATACGAAAAAGGGCCTGATCAAAATTAATCATTGCAAATTTAAATGCACTGATGGCGTGTTCCCTGGCATCCTTACTGGAGCTTAAAGCGTATACTGAACTGGCAATTTCCGCTTCCGGTATTTTCGCAATCTTTGAAATCTTAATCCCGCTGTTATACAACAGCGTTATATTAAGAAGTTTCTGCAGATTGGCCAGACTATACGTTCGGATGTTTGTTGTGGTACGCTCCGGACTTAGGAGATTGTAACGCTTTTCCCAGATTCGGATGGTATGCGACTTAATCCCTGATAAGTTTTCCAGGTCCCTAATGCTGAACGATTTCTTTACATTGTTCATCCTTTACGTGTAAAAGGTTAAACAAATTTAGGAATTATAAGTATTCGGGGCACTTTAAAGGCGTTAAATTTTAGAGAGGTTCAAAGCAATGTCGCAGGATATTCATGTAGATTGGAAAAAAATGTAAATGAAAATGGATATATTTAGACCCCCGTCCTTTCAGTGGTTTTAATTTTTGGAGAACATCTGTCTGATTCGGTCGCTTCCCTCAGGATGTCCCAATTCTTTTGCCTTTTAAAACCGGTATCTGGCCGGCTGAAATGGCGGAGTGGTAGAATGAGAAACCGGGGAGGAAAGGTGAATAAAATAACAAATAAAAAATTAAATGACAATGAAAAATTCTGTACTGATTTTAATTTTAGGGCTATTGGTATTTGCATGTAAGGAAGAAAAGAAAACAGAACCGGAATCAGCCAAAACAGGGCAGGCCGTCATGGAGGAAATGGAATGGGAATCGTTGATGGATGAGGGAGACTGGAGGGGATACAACCAGGATTCCCTCCCGGACAATTGGTCCATTAAGGATGGGATCATTGAATGTTACGGTAAAGCCGGAGATGTGGGAGGAGATATTATTTCCACGGAACAGTTCGAAAATTTTGAGTTGAGCCTTGAATGGAAAATCAGCGAAGGTGGAAACAGCGGGATACATTACCATGTGGTGGAAGATACCATCTACCATTCCCCTTATGAGACCGGACCTGAATATCAGCTATTGGACGATGCCGGATTTAAGGAGCCTCTGGAAGACTGGCAAACAGCAGGTGCCAACTATGCGATGCATGTGGCAAATGATAAGAAATCACTTAAACCCGTGGGAGAATGGAATAGCACGAAAATCATTTATGACCATGGAAAAGTTGAGCATTGGTTAAATGGGGAAAAGGTAGTTGAGTTCAATAAAAACTCTGAAGACTGGAAAACCCGTCGCAACAGCGGAAAATGGAATGACTATCCGGATTACGGCAATACCAATTCCGGCTATCTGGGACTTCAGGACCATGGAGCCGGAGTATGGTTCAGGGATGTAAAAGTAAGACGGCTGTAATTCAGAAGCGTCGTTGAGGATTAAAACCGTCCAGATTCATGGACGGTTTTTTGTTGGCAATGAGTTCTGAGATCAGTTTACCAGTGGCGGGACCCAGGCTCCATCCCATCATGGCATGGCCGGTGGCAATGCTTAGATTGGACCATTGAGGTACCCGACCTATATAGGGCAGGCCGTCAGGAGAAACAGGTCTGAGGCCGCAATTTGCGTTCGATTTTTCCTCCTCATTTATTTCCAAACCTTCATAGTAATTGCCCGCAGCCTTTGCAATAGCTTCTACCCTTTTTTCACGGATGATATGATTTATTCCTGAAAGTTCCATTGTCCCGGCAAACCTTGTAAATCCCCTCATAGGAGTTACCGCCACTTTTGCCTCCATTAAAATGGCGGGGATTGTTACAGGGGTAGGCCGGTCTACATTGATGCGATAACCCTTTCCGGGTTGAATGCTAAGCGATAATCCAAGTTTTTTTGCCAGGGGCTGGCTCCAGGCCCCTGAGGCCATTACCACCTCGTCAACTTTGTATGACTGTCTGGAAGTGTGTACCTGGGTGACGACATTGGATCCATAACTGAACGACCGTACTTCCTCATTACAACAAATGGTAACTCCTTTGGCGGTCAGATAGGATTTAAGTTTCTCCATGAATTCTCCTGGTGAGGTATGAGCATCACAACCGTAATGGATAGCGCCCGCAAGTTCACTGCTCAGCCCTGGTTGCAATGCCTTCAGTTCATTCAGGCTTAGCTCCCGAGCTTCCAGCCCTTCAGCAATAGCCCTTGTCATCACTTCCCTCTCATGGTTTCCCAATCTGATGCTCTTAAAAAGCATTAACAGCCCTTTTTTCTCAAAATGAAAATCTCCCAGGTCGCCTGAGGCATGCAGCTCTGAATACAGTTCCTTGCTCAGCAGATTGATATCCTTAATGATCGGAATTGCTTTTTCTACATGGGCTATGCTGGACGAACGGTTGAAATCCCATATCCACCTGATAAAATCCATATCAATCCGTGGCTTTATATAAAAGGGGCTGCTGCTGTTAAACATATATTTTATACCCTGTGCTATCATCCCAGGGGAAGCCAAAGGAATAATGTGGCTTGGGGTCAGATATCCCGCATTTACATAGGAAGCGCCGCCGGACATATCCGACTTATCCAGGATGATTACACTGTTCCCGTTTTTTTGCAGATAATAGGCGCAGCAAAGTCCTACAATACCACCACCAATAACTATGATTTGTTTAGCCATGAGCAGATTTTCAGATAAAAGTAGTGCTAATGGTACATTAAAAAGGCCCCTGGACTTTTTTCCAGGGGCGTTTGTACCCGGGATGGGACTTGAACCCACACACCCTAACGGACACATGGCCCTCAACCATGCCTGTCTACCAATTCCAGCACCCGGGCGTTTTTAATTGAAGGGCACAAATATACTCCGATTTTTGAAAAATAGCTAACATAGTTCCCCGATCTGAGTTTCGTTAATGCACCCGTGAAATTCTTTTTTTAATTACCACATAAATAAAGGCGTAATCAATTGATGAATCCCAATTTTAAAAGCCCTTTCCGTAATATGGTTAACAAATCGCCTGATAGGGATCATGACCACCATCCGAAATTGCGACATTACCCATTGTTTAAGACGCCAATGAGCCACCGCAACTTTTCCGAAAATCGAATTGACCGGGTATTCACCAGCCCAACAGAGGCTGTTACGTACTATGATTTTCTTCTTCTGAACGGATATCTCAAATCAGATATCGATGTGCTTATGTCGCAGGATATCTGGGAAAGATTCTTTGCCATCAACGGGGGCAATTCCTCAATGTCAGCTTTGAATACCAAGGATAAGGCCATCCGTGAGGATAATGATTCCGGGGCACGCTCAGGCATAGCATCGGCCATAGTTCATCCGAACCTTGGTCTGGCTATCGCCGGACCTGTAGCCGGAGTGCTTGCTAGTTCTGCAGGAAAGGACCGCAATTTGCTTAAAACATTTATCCGCACCGGGCTCTCAGAGACCACCGCCGAAGCGTATACGAATGCCTTAAAAAATGGGAGCATCATTGTATCAGCTGAGTCTAAAAATCTGGACGGACCCCTTAATGATCTGCCTTACGGTGAAAAACTTTAAGCTGCCGGATCCCTCTTTTTAAGTTGTTAGGCACCTTAGCATCCCATATCTGGAAATATTTTACCTAATATTGCAAGGTTCGGCCTGATACGAGAACTATGCAGGTCATTATGGATTTCTAAGGGCTGAGTTCGCAAATAATTAGCAAACCGAAGCGTATCGTCTTATACCTTTAATACATGGCAAGTGGTTCTAAAATAGCCATCTATGGCGCTATTACGGCAAATACATTAATTGCCATAAGCAAGTTTATAGCCGCCTTCTTTACCGGAAGTTCAGCCATGCTTGCAGAAGGGATTCACTCCGTAATTGACACCGGAAATGGAATGCTCCTGTTACTTGGAATCCGGCGTTCTGCCCGAAAAGCAAGTCCGTCTCATCCATTTGGATACGGGAAGGAAATTTACTTCTGGAGTTTTGTGGTGAGTATCCTCATCTTTGCTCTTGGTGGTGGATTTGCCATTTATGAGGGGATACATGCACTTCAGCACCCCGTGGTTATAGACAACCCCATATGGAATTACAGTGTGCTTATTGCCGCCATGATCTTTGAGGGAACCGCACTCTTCATTGCCCTTAAGACCTTTAACAAGTCGCATCGGACCGGTAATCTGATTGAAAATATCAGGAAAAGCAAGGATCCGGCGAACTTTGCCATTGTCATTGAGGATACGGCAGCAGTTGCCGGGCTGTTTATCGCCTTGCTCGGGGTATTTTTTTCACAATATTTCGGGAATCCTTATTTAGATGGTGCCGCATCCGTGCTGATCGGACTATTGCTCCTGACGGTAGCCACTTTTCTGGCTATTGAGACCAAGGGTCTGTTACTTGGTGAGAGCGCATCGCTGGAAATTCTGCAAAATTTAAGACGGATCCTTGACGCTTCAAGTTATATTAAAAAATACAATACCCCCAAGACGATGCATTTCGGACCTGACAGTATTTTGGTAGTTATAGAACTGGACCTGTCAGATGATCTGGAACTTTTAAAAGCCGAATCAATTGTAAAAGATCTTCGTATTCAGATCCGTGCTGAGATCCCGACGGTAACAGAGGTATTCATCCATACATCCAATGATCTCGGAACTGCTACCAGGTCTGGGACCTGACGTTTGTTCCATGTCAGGATGATCACACAGTCTACATAGCCCTGTGTTTTGCACTGCGCTTTTTAAGGGCATCAATGTTCTCCGCCACTTTTTTATCCATCTCCAGTGGCGCTTCAAAATTCAAGCGATGGTCTCTGAGCCGCTGCTCGCCTCCAAAGATGACATTGATCTCACCGGTAATCAGGCCTTCAATTGATTTTTCAGCAACCATTTCAGGGGAATCCATCCCTGTCGTATCCGCAGTTTTCATCATTCCGGTATCCGTGGCCGTGGGATATATACAAATGACTTGAATATTCGCCGATGTAAGTTCCCTGCGCAGGGCATCAGAAAATTGTCTGATCCCTGATTTGGTACTGGCGTAAACACTGTAGTACGGCATCCCGATCAGCCCTAACCCCGAGGAAATATTCATAATTGCCGCCTCCTTGCTTTCCTTGAGGAGAGGAAGGCAATACTTTGTCAGTACTATAGGCGCTGTAAGGTTAATTGCGATCTGTGAAGTGATATCCTCATCCGAAATGTTCTCAAGCAAACCGGCTGCCACTACGCCGGCATTGTTTACCAGAATATCCAGAGAGCCCCAGTTCTCCCGGATTTTCTCTACACCGTTCCTGATAGTGTTAAGGTCGGAAACGTCTCCCATTAACTTGAGGAATTCTGCAGCAGGGAATTCCTTCTCAAGGGCATTAAGACCCTCTATTTTTCGTGCCATTACTGCAATTTGTTTTACTTCCCGTGCCACCAGTCCGGCTACCAGCGCTTTCCCAATCCCTTCTGTTCCTCCGGTGATCAGAACTTTCTTATCTTTTAATTTCATGCTAAATATTAAAGGTTTCTCGAATGAGGGATGCTGATCCCTTTCCCTAAAATTACTATTATTTAAATGATCCTTTCCGGATACAGTCGAGGGGAACAGAAATTTAACCTTCTTTTAGCATTCAGTGAGTTCGATATGTTCCGAACCGATCGTACGTTTGCATTTTCTTATCGATTATGGCGAATTGTTCCGCAGAAAAAAGCAGGCTTATCGAGGAGATCGGATTATCATTTCAGGATAAAAACCATTTTACTCCTCTCGCGGCCAGGATCTATGCCATCATGATTTTATCGCGCGGCGAAGGATTTACTTTCGAAGAACTCACCTCTTTTACTGAGGCAAGTAAAAGTTCAGTTTCTACCAATCTCAATCTACTGGTCCAACTCAAATATGTCGAATTTTTCACCAAATCCGGAGACAGGAGACGCTATTTCAGATCGACCAGAAATTACCTCACACTTACGTTGCAGGAGCATAAGATTAAGGTGGAGGAGGAATTGCAACTGGTGGGTAAAATTAATTCCTATAACTGTGAACATCATCCACGGAAGTTTAGTAAAAATGAATCCCTCGGACTTATATATCAGGATTTCCTGGCGGCTCAGAGGGAAAATATAATTTCAGCCATTGTCAAAATAACCGACTTTCAAAAAGTGATGTCCGATGAATCAATCCGCGATATGCAATAGTATAAAAAGCTGTCTCCTTCTATGCGGTTTCCTTCTCATGTTCTCGTGTAATCTGGGAAGTAAACAGGATGCGCAGGCTCAGAATGGTCCGATCCCACTTCCTGTATTTACTGTTTCAACCAGAACGATGACCGGGTATAACGCCTATCCCGCAACCATAGAGGGGGTGGTGAACAGCGAGGTAAGGGCAAAAGTATCTGGATATATTACCGGAGTGCTTGCCCATGAAGGTGAATCAGTAAAGAAAGGACAGCTGTTGTTTAAGCTGGAGACCCAGTCTTTAAATGAGGAGGCCGCTGCAGGTAAGGCCAATGTCAATGCCGCACAAGTGGAGGTAGACAAATTAAAGCCATTGGTGGAAAAGAAAATTATCAGCAATGTGCAACTGGAAACTGCTCTGGCCCGACTGGCCCAGGCAAAGAGTTCTTATAACAGTGTTACCGCGAATATTAGTTATGCAGACATCCGAAGTCCGGTTGATGGTGTTGTAGGTTCAATTAACTTCCGGAAAGGGGCGCTGATAAGTCCGCAGGACCAGTTGCCGCTCACGAGGGTTTCGTCCATTGGAACGGTATACGCCTACTTTACGATGAATGAGAAGGATTTTCTGGGTTTTGTGACTTCTACCACGGGAAATAACATGGAAGAAAGGATTTCGAATCTGCCAAAAGTCAAATTGATCCTGGCCAATAATGCGGTTTACGAAAAAGAGGGAACAGTAGAGACTATTTCCGGAGATATAGACACACAAACGGGAACAGTCACTTTTCGGGCGCGTTTTGATAATACCGGAGGTCTTCTTCGCAATGGTAGCAGCGGAACCATTAAGGTGCCGCAGGTATTTACCGATGCTATAGTGGTCCCCACACTTTCAACCTTTGAGCAACAGGGAAAAACATTTGTATATAAGGTCCAGGCCGATTCCCTGGTATCGGCTGCGATCTCTATTCTCTCCGAGGTAGACAACTTGTATATTGTAAGCGATGGGGTAACCCCTGGGATGACCATCCTCGCCAAAGGGGCCAATAAAGTGCAACCGGGTAGCAGGATTATTCCGCAGCAGGTATCGGTGGATAGCCTACTCTCTTCTTTCGATACGGTTTTCAAATAAATTGCCATGCTGAAAATTTTCATAGAAAGACCCATTTTATCTTCGGTTATCTCCATTATAATTGTTCTTCTGGGGATCCTTGGACTCACCCAATTGGCAGTGACCCAGTATCCTGACATCGCACCTCCTACCGTACAGGTAAGCGCGACATTTCCCGGAGCGAATGCCGAAACTATCATTGAAAGTGTGATCGTTCCCATTGAGGAACAGATTAATGGAGTGGAAGGCATGACGTACATCACTTCAAGTGCCAGTAACAACGGCAGTGCGAGTATTTCTGTCTTTTTTGAACAGGGCTACGATGCGGATATAGCCGCCGTGAATGTTCAGAACCGCGTTTCCAGAGCCAATTCCGTTTTACCTGATGAGGTGATCAGAGCGGGTATTACCACTGTGAAAAGGCAAAATTCGGCTTTGTTGTATGCCGCCATCTTTTCTACCAGTCCGGATTATGACGATACCTTTGTTCAGAACTACCTTAACATCTACGTAAGGCCTGAACTTCAAAGAATTAATGGGGTGGGCGATGTAACTGTTTTCGGAGGAAAGGACTATGCTATGAGGGTCTGGCTTGATCCGGCCAAAATGGCCAGTTATGAGCTGGTACCTCAGGATGTTATCGGAGCGATCGGTGAACAAAGCCTCGAAGCCGCAGCCGGAGCTTTGGGACAGAATGCCGGCGCCTCCTTTGAATATGTGCTGAAATATCAGGGTCGTTACAAAACGGCAGCAGAATATGAGAATATCATCATTAAAGCCTTGGGTCAGGGGAAATTCTTACGGGTTAAGGATATTGGTTCCGTAGAATTGGATGCCCTGTCATACTCTTCCTTATCCCGATCCAAGGGACATCCGGCGATCAACTTCGGCCTCTTTCAGACCCCCGGTTCCAACGCCCAGGAAATTATCGAACAAATTTACGTGAAGCTTGACGAATTAAAAGCGGACTTTCCGGAAGGTCTCGATTATATCATTAATTACGATACCAATAAATTCTTAACCGCTTCGATTAGCAAGGTTCAAACAACACTGATAGAAGCTTTTCTTCTTGTTTTCCTGGTGGTTTTTGTTTTTTTGCAGGACTTTAAATCGACGCTTATTCCGGCCATTTCGGTACCTGTCTCTATCATCGGGACCTTCTTCTTCCTCGGACTTCTTGGCTACTCCATCAATTTACTGACTCTTTTTGCTTTGCTGCTGGCGATAGGTATTGTGGTTGACGATGCCATAGTAGTGGTAGAGGCAGTACATGCCAAGCTGGAGGATGGAGCGAAAAATGCTAAAATAGCGTCTATTGATGCCATGAGTGAGATTGCAGGTGCGATAGTCTCCATCACCCTGGTTATGGC
Organism: Zeaxanthinibacter sp.; assembly: GCA_041743425.1. Taxonomy (GTDB): domain Bacteria; phylum Bacteroidota; class Bacteroidia; order Flavobacteriales; family Flavobacteriaceae; genus JTS-RE37. The sequence goes on from JBGTMS010000127.1 coordinate 39,120, forward strand.
CGCTGTATTTGTACCTATTACTTTTATAAAGGGACCTTCCGGCGTCTTTTACGAGCAGTTCGGGGTTACATTGATTATTGCCATCCTGATTTCCGCACTTAATGCACTCACATTGAGCCCTGCATTATGTGCCCTCTTCCTGAAACCCCATGATCCTGGTTCCCGAAGGAAGAATTTACTGCAGCGATTTTATACAGCTTTTAATACCGCATATATTACTACCAGGGACAAGTATATCCGCTCCCTGGGTTTTCTGGTTACACATCGCTGGATCACTCTAGCCATTCTCGCTGTTGCCATAGCCGGTATTTTTCTGATTAATACGAGAATTCCCACTGGTTTTGTTCCGGCAGAAGACAGAGGGGTTATTTTTCTGAATGCTGAGCTGCCTCCCGGATCCTCTCTTGACCGATCCTATGACCTGGCTCAAACCTTGTACGATCAGATGAGCGAGGTAAATGGCGTTCGTACAGCCTCTGTAATCGCAGGCCGAAACTTTTTTTCCGGATCGGGGAGTTCCTATGCCATGGGGTTCATTATTCTGGAAAATTGGGAGGACCGTGAAACAGCTGCCACCTCGATTGACAGTATCATTGCAACACTCAACCAAAAATCATCTTTAGTAGCGGATGCAGATATCATTTATTTTACACCCTCCAGTGTACCGGGCTTTGGAAGTTCTGACGGATTTGAGTTCCAATTGATCGATCGGGGCTCCGGCACTCTCACCAATCTTGACGAAACAACTACGGATTTTGCTTCCAGGTTGTCCGGAGAATCAGCGATTGCCTTTGCTTCCAACCCGTTCAGCACAAATTATCCACAGCTCCAAATGGATATTGATGTCCCTAAAGCCATGGAGGCCGGAATTGGTGTGAACGAAATCCTGGGAACTTTACAAGGGTATATCGGGGGCTACTTTACTTCTAATTTCAGCAGTTTCGGAAAGCAATACAGAGTCTTCGTCCAGGCGTTACCTGAAGACCGAATGGATGAACAAAGTCTGAACAGTATTTTCCTGAGGACAGATGCCGGCGCAATGACACCAATATCTCAGTTTGTGACACTAAAAAGAATCTATGGCCCTCAGACAGTTACTCGTTTCAACCTATTCAATGCGGTGACAGTGACGGGTTCTGCTGCTCCCGGCTATAGTTCCGGGGATGCTATTTCTGCCATAGAAAATGTGGCCAGTTCACTGCCGAATGATTATGATATTGCTTTTTCCGGACTTACAAGAGAGGAAATATCCTCCTCAGGACAGGCCGGCATCATCTTTATGTTGAGTATTGTCTTTGTTTATTTTCTGCTTGCTGCCCAGTACGAGAGTTATCTCCTGCCTTTTTCCGTTTTACTTTCACTTCCTGTTGGCGTGGCGGGAGCCTATTTTTCTACCTGGATTGCCGGCCTCGAGAATAATATCTATTTCCAGATCGCCCTGATCATGCTCATCGGACTGCTTGCCAAAAATGCCATCCTGATAGTTGAATTTGCCATCCAAAGGCGTAAAGAGGGATTGCCTATTGCAGAGGCGGCCATTGAAGGTGCCAAGGTTCGCCTTCGGCCTATTCTGATGACCTCCTTTGCATTTATACTGGGGTTGATGCCACTGGTTCTTGCCAGCGGGGTAGGGGCTGCAGGAAACCGGTCCATTGGCACCGGGGCTGTAGGCGGTCTTCTGGTGGGAACGATTTTCGGAGTATTTGTTATCCCCATCCTGTTCATCTTTTTCCAATACCTGCAGGAAAGAATAAGACCCAATGATGAAATTGTAATGGCTAAAAAACGCATTTCTGAAAATGAGTAAACCAGCCAGATATCATATAATAGCAGCCGTGATATTGATGGCCTTCTCTGTGGAGTCATGCTTTGTCGCGAGAAACTACGAGCGTCCTGAAATGGAACTCCCTGAAAATTTCCGTACAGATAACCCGATACAGGACACCGCTGGACTGGCTGCAGTACCCTGGCGTACTTTATTTACGGACTCCTCCCTTCAGCTACTTATCGAAGAAGGTCTTGCAAACAATATCGATATCAGAGTGGCCATACAGCAGCTTCTGGTGGCAGAAGCGTATATGAAGCAGGGAAAATATGGCTACCTGCCAACACTCGACGCCAGGCTTCGCTACAATCGGCAGAAGCTTTCCGGCAATAGTCAGTTCGGAAACCAGTTTTCTACTTTAAACCAATATGAAATAAGCAGTACCCTCTCCTGGGAAGCTGATATATGGGGTAAAATTCGAAGCAGCAGGAGGGCGGCGCTCGCCACCTACCTTCAGAGCAGGGCCGCTCATCAGGCAGTAAAAAGCCGGCTGGTCTCAAATATTGCCTCTGCCTACTACCAGTTGATTGCCCTGGATGAACAATTGCGAATTACAGTGGAGACGGTAGAAACAAGGGCCAACAGTGTTGAAACCACTAAAGCGTTGAAAGATGCCGGCAGCCTGACTGAAGTAGCTGTGAAGCAGACAGAGGCGCAATTGTACACAGCCCAGTCCATAGTCATCGATCTGAAACGGGATATCCGGCTTTTGGAAAATACGATTTCGCTACTGATTGGGAGTCATGGCAGGGAGATCAGCCGTGGAGATCTGAATGAGCAACAAATGACCCTGCCGCTGGTGACTGGGGTGCCCCTGCAATTGCTTAGTAACCGGCCGGATGTCATGGCTTCCGAATTTGCACTGATCAATGCTTTTGAAATCACGAATGTGTCGCGGGCTGCCTTTTACCCTTCTTTTACGATTACGGCCAGCGGAGGACTACAAAGTCTTACCCTTGATAAACTCTTTAGCGGAAGCTCATTTTTCAGCAGTTTGGGCGGGGGTTTGTTACAACCATTGCTCGATGGGCGAAGAATCAGGACACAGTATGAGGTCAGCAAGGCACAGCATCAACAGGCGGCACTCGATTTCGAATATACGCTGTTAAATGCCGGTAAGGAGGTATCCGATGCCTTATTTTCCTATGCGGCGGCCACTGAAAAAATCGGTGTAAAAGAAAAGGAATTCGAATCTTATTCCCTGGCAACTGATTATTCCGAGGTACTTCTGGATAATGGCATTGCCAATTATCTGGAAGTTCTGACAGCCCGTCAAAACGCCCTGAGTTCCAGCCTTGATATTGTTAATGCCCGCAACGGCCGTTTACAGGCAATTGTCGACCTTTATGCAGCCCTCGGAGGAGGATGGGAGTAATTTGCTGTACCGATTCTGATCCGCTGCCTCAGTTACCGCTGATCCCTGGCTTTATTTCTGTTTTACCTTCCTTTCGCAGTGCTTCGTTGACTTTAGGCAATTCCTTCTTTAAGATCTCATCAAGGGATGCAAGCAGTCCGTCCAGTTCCTCGGAAAGCTCATTGAAAACCTTCACTGCCCCATCTGTGGGTCGCGCATCCCCGTCTTCCAAACTGCGGCGGAGGGAGGCGAGCCGGTTATTTAACTTTATGGGAAAATTTAATGGGTCCTGGTCTGATTGATTTTTAACCTGATAAAGAGCCTCTTCTATTTTGGTAATAGCGTTTACAAAATCAGTTGTACTTTTCTTTCGCGCCCCTTCTTTTGAACTTTCTTCACCTTTTAATAGCTGTTCCCTGATTTTCCTGATTCGGATGACCGCTTCATTGGCCATACTTGTTTTTTTGGTGATTTGCGAAGCAAGTTCATATTGCTGCCGGAGATCATCCACAGTGATATCCTTAAGATTGGGATCTGCGGTTATTTTAAAATTTTTGGTATCATTGAATTCGCCGGATTTCATCCGAACCTTATACGTTCCTGGTGGGGCTTTGGGGCCACGTTGCGGACGTGCACTCCAGATGATCATGCCCTCAAAGGTGGTTGCGCCGGGATATCGAAGATCCCAGGTAAAGGTATTCAGTCCTTTGGCTGTGGTGGGTTTTGAGGAACCTGCCCGCTCCCAGGCAGGAATATCAGGATCTACTTTGTATTTGGGTTGATTCCCACCGAAACTGGCTATCAGGGAGTCATTCTGGTCGAGAATTTCAAATGTAACGGAATCCACAGGGGCCTTCAGATAGTACTGGATGGTAGCGTCATAAATACCCCGGATTGCATCTGCAGGCTGAAAAAGGACCACAGGCTGATCCTCCATTCCATCTTTAAATTGACGGAGCGGCTGTATGTTGTCTAGAATCCAGAATCCCCTACCATGAGAACCCAGTACGATATCATTGTCTTTGATGACCAGGTCCCGGATCGGCGTATCCGGCAACCTGAGCTGCAGGCTTTGCCAGCGTTCTCCGTCATCCATTGAAAAATAAACACCATGCTCGGTTGCCAGGAAAAGCATACCCTGACGCTGAGGATCTTCCCGGATGGCCCTGGCGAAATGTCCGTCCGGAATACCGTTAATGATTTTTGACCATGTCTTTCCATAGTCCGTAGTTCTGAAAACGTATGGTTGCCGGTCATCGACCTGATACCTGTTCGCGGCGACAAAAAGGGTGCCCGGTCTGTGTGTTGATTCCTCAATAATACTCACCCTTGAAAATTTTGGAAGGCCTGCCGGGGTGATATCCGTCCAGTTCTTACCACCATCCCGGGTGATATGTATCTTTCCGTCATCAGACCCTGCCCATAGCGTATTGATATCATGGTTGGAAGGAGCCAGGGCAAAAACGGTGGCATAAATTTCAGGACCATTCATGTCCATGGTGATGAGTCCGCCGGTTTCTCCCAGGGTCGATGGGTCGGCATAGGTCAGATCAGGGCTGATCCGTTCCCACGATTGTCCGTCATTGGTGGTCTTCCAGATATGCTGTGAGCAGGTATACATTACGGATGGATCTAATGGAGAAAACATGATCGGAAATGTCCACTGCCATCTTTCGGGCAAGGCGCTGGCCGGCTCTCCGGAAAAGAACCTGGGATAAACCTGTATATCCCTTGATTGACCATTGCTTCGGTCATAGCGCGTTAATAGCGCTCCCTGGCTTCCGGCATAGAAGATATCCGGATTTTCAGGGTGCTGTGTAATCCATCCACTTTCTCCCCCTCCCACCTCATAATACCATCCGTGACCGGGACCCCCGGCCTGCATATGACCCCAGCCGTCACTCGGAACGGCAACGGTGCTATTATCCTGTTGTGCTCCTGCTACATGGTAGGGTACATCGCTGGTAGCCATTACATGATACAATTGTGTGGTTATATAGTCCTGCTCTGTCCATGTTTTACCACCGTTGATACTGACATTTCCACCGCCGTCATTCCCGTTGATCATCCGCTGGGGATTATTAGGATCGATCCATAGGTCATGATTATCCCCATGAGGGACCTCTATAGTTTCCTTAAAAGTCTTACCCCCATCGGTCGATTTGTAAAAATCAACATTCAGCCCATAAACGGTTTCCTTGTCCCAGGGATCTGCATAGATGCGAGAGTAATAAAACGCGCGCTGGCGCAGTTTGCGCTCGCTGTTGACCAATTCCCAGTTTTTACCGCCGTCATCAGAACGGAACACCCCCCCTTCATTTGCCTCGATGATGGCCCAAATTCTGTTTGGATCCGCCGGGGAAACGGTTACTCCTATTTTCCCCAAAGGCCCTGTCGGCATTCCGGGATTTTTTGTCAGATCGGTCCAGGTATCACCGCCATCGATGGATTTCCATAGTTTACAGTCCGGACCCCCACCCCACATTTTCCATGCCTTCCTTTGTACCTGCCAGGTACTGGCATAGATAACTTTTGGATTTGTACGGTCAAGAATGAGATCCACCGCTCCGGCCTTTTCGCTGACATACAGCACTTTTTCCCAGGTGATTCCCCCATCCTTGCTTCGGAATACACCGCGTTCGGGATTATCGCCATAGGGATGGCCAAGGGCGGCCACATATACCAGATCCGGATTGGTAGGATGTACACGGATCCTGGCGATTGCCTGAGTTTCCTTTAACCCGAGGTGTTGCCAGGTTTTTCCGCCGTCCTTGGTCTTATAGACACCATCTCCCTGGGTGATACTCCCCCTCAACTGAACTTCTCCCATCCCGATATAGACAATGTCAGGGTTGGTTTCAGCAACGGCAACCGCTCCAACAGAAGAGCTGCTGATCTTACCATCTGTTACAGCAGCCCATTCATTACCGCCGTCGGTGGTCTTCCACAGACCTCCTCCGGTGGCTCCGAAATAATATTCATTGGGTCTGCCCGGACTTCCGGCCACACCCAAACTCCGGCCTCCGCGATAGGGGCCTATATTGCGCCATTTAAGACTGTCATAAAAAACCTCAGGGATGGTCGGACGTTCCCCGGAAGTCACTTTTGGAACAGATTGGCCGGTGAGGTTGCCAACAATTAAAAAAATCGGTAAAAAAAGAAGTAAAGCGAAATTGTGTCTCATAAGGGGGAAAAATTAATTAGCATTGTGGAAAATCTCCCATAGGGATATGAATTAAGTGACAAGGAATTACCATCCGGTCATTCTGAACGCACTGCCGCTAAATATAAGACACTCCTTTTTGGATTACAAATAAAAGAGGGGGCACAACCGGCTGAAGCTGCTTTCGGATGTCCTCAGTCATACTCCGTAGCCCATTTGTTGTCAGAATCTCAGAGAAACTGTCCCCGAAAATGTATGGACATTGCTGCATTTTTAGAATGTGACCTTACCTTGAACGGGCTTTGTTAAATAAAAATCAACATTGAAAAAAATACAGTCATAACAATTAGATTTGCAGAATAAATTAATCCCGATTTCAGGCAAGACCAGATTACTATGAAAATGAGATACTTGCTTTATTCGCTGCTGATAATTGCTGTTGGAGGGCTGGTCATTTACAGGGCGGTCGCAAATAAGGAGAGCGACGAACCCGGAATGACACCGGGTGGACCAGGTGCCAAGGCCAGGGTCACGGGACAAGTACTGGCCCCGCGTCAATTTGAAGATAACCTCTCCCTTTCTGGCTCCCTTGAAGCCAATGAACAGATTGACATCCGAAGTGAAGTTTCCGGGATGGTTGAAAGCATTAATTTTCAGGAAGGCAGTAAGGTGGCTAAAGGACAAGTGCTTTTGCAGGTAAACGATGTAGAATTAAGAGCTCAGCTGTCTAAAGTCAAAACGGCCCGCCAACTGGCAGCTGAAAATGAAAGAAGGGCTAAGTTGTTATTGGAAAAGCAGGCCATCAGTCAGGAAGAGTACGATATTTCAAGTGCCGATTTTCAATCCGCGAATGCAGAGTCGGAACTGATTTCTGCACAATTGTCAAAGACCACCATCAGAGCCCCCTTCTCCGGCACCATCGGATTGCGGTCCATTTCGACAGGTACCTATGTCACCCCTGCAACTCCCATCGCGAAACTGGTGAACACGAGTCAGCTGAAGCTTACCTTCTCTATTCCCGAAAAATATGCCTCCAGAATGAAGGTTAACAACTCGCTGACCTTTACCACCTCCGATTCCAGGGAAGAACACACGGCAAAAATATATGCCATCGAACCCGAAGTTGAGGTGGCTTCCAGGACCCTCAGAATGCGCGCCATTACGGAAAACCCTGAAGGCAAATTGTACCCGGGTACTTTTGCCAATGTCAACCTGCCCCTGGAAATGATTTCAGATGCATTACTGGTTCCTACTGAAGCACTCATCCCGATTCAAAACGGTAAGGTAATATTCATTGCGGAAAATGGAATGGCACGGGAGGTCGAGGTAGAAACAGGCGCCAGGAATGATAGTACTGTGAGGATACTATCCGGACTACAGGCCGGTGACACTATTCTGACGTCCGGGGTGATGACCTTGCGGAACGGTACTCCGCTGGATATCATTCTTTAACACCCAATTTAAACCCAGTTTTATGAACTTATCAACAGTCAGTATTAAACGTCCTGTACTGACCATTGTAATCAATCTGGCCATAATACTTTTTGGGATCATCGGATACACCTATCTTGGGGTCAGGGAATTCCCTTCGATTGATCCGGCACAAATCTCCGTACAGACAAACTATTCCGGTGCCAATTCGGATATCATTGAATCCCAGATTACCGAACCCCTGGAAAAATCAATCAACGCAATTGACGGCATCCGGAATATTACCTCTTCCAGTAATCAGGGATCCAGCAGGATCAATATCGAATTTAACCTGGATAAGGACCTTGAGGAGGCAGCAAATGATGTACGGGATAAGGTCTCACAGGCGTCGAGAAGCTTGCCGGAGGATATAGATGCTCCCCCGGTTGTCTCAAAAGCCGATGCTGATTCCAGGGCCATCATCTCAATGACCGTACAGAGCGATAACAAGAATGTCCTGGAACTTTCAGACTATGCGGATAATGTTCTTGCGCCGCGTTTACAGACCATTCCGGGGGTGAGCAGTATACAGATCTGGGGACAGCGGAAGTATGCGATGCGATTATGGATAGACCCCGTCCGGCTCTCCTCTTATGGTACCACTGTGGCAGATGTACGCAGTGCACTTCTTTCCCAGAATGTCGAATTGCCCTCAGGAAAACTTACCGGAGCCAATACGGAACTTACCGTAAAAACGATCGGCAACCTGGCTACTGAGGAGGAATTCAACAATATTATTATCCGGGCGGACGGAGAAAAAGTTGTGCGCCTTAGTGATATCGGCAAGGCGGCCCTTGAAGCCGAAAATATGGAAACCAAGCTGAGTGATTCCGGGCAACCGATGGTGGCACTCGCGATGGTCCCCCAACCCGGGGCAAATTACGTGGACATTGCCGACGCATTTTATACGGAGTTTGAAAAATTGAAAAAGGAACTGCCGGGAGATTTTAAACTCAATGTGGTCCTGGACGACACCATTTTTGTAAAACGAGCCATAACTGAGGTGGTGGAGACCCTTATGATCGCCATCATTCTTGTCATCCTGGTCATCTATTTATTCTTCAGAAACTGGTCTATGGCGCTCCGACCGCTGATTGATATACCTGTTTCCCTTATCGCTACCTTTTTCATCATGTGGCTGTTTGGATTTTCTATCAATGTCCTCACCCTTCTTGCCATAGTGCTTGCCACAGGTTTGGTAGTGGATGATGGTATCGTGGTAACGGAGAATATCTTCAAAAAGGTGGAAGATGGTATGAAACCTGTAGAGGCGGCAATTAAAGGCTCCAATGAAATTTTCTTTGCCGTAATTTCTATATCCATTACCCTGGCCGCTGTATTTCTGCCGGTCATTTTCCTTGAAGGATTTGTAGGTCGGTTATTCAGGGAATTTGGTGTGGTTCTGGGGGCAGCGGTGCTGGTTTCTGCCTTTGTCTCTCTCACCCTGACCCCAATGCTGAATGCCTATCTTATGCGTCCCGGAAAACAAAAACATTCCCGGTTCTATATTATAACGGAAAGTTACTTTGAAAAAATGAACACCAGTTATGCGTCCGCATTGCGAAGCTTTATGGGGCGTAAATGGGTGAGCTTTCCGATTCTGATTGGCTGCCTGATCATGATAGGGGGATTTTACTCCCTGCTTAAAAAAGAGACCGCCCCCTACGATGACAGAAGCATGATCCGTGTTAATGTTACGGCGCCCGAGGGGGCAAGTTATGAATATATGGACCGTTTTATGAATGATCTGACCAATCTTATCAATGATTCTGTCCCTGAAAAGAAAGTCAGCCTTATCATTACTTCTCCGGGATTTGGATCTTCGTCTGTGAATAGTGGCCGCGCAGTTCTGTCTTTGGTTGATCCATCTGACAGAGAACGAACACAACACGAGATCGCGAATGATCTGACCCGGTGGACCCAACAGTACACTGCGGCCCGAGCCAGTATTTCAGAATCCCCGACCATAGCCGTGAATCGAAGAGGAGGGATGCCAATTCAATACATCATTCAGGCCCCGAACTTTACAAGATTACAGGAAAAGATACCGGAATTTATGGCTGAGGCTGAACGTCATCCTACTTTTTCGAATACAGATGTAGATCTGAAATTCAATAAGCCTGAACTATATGTCAATATCGACAGGGAAAAGGCCGAAAGTCTTGGGGTATCCGTTCTTGATGTGGCACAAACCCTCCAACTCTCCCTCAGCGGACAACGGTTCGGGTATTTTCTTATGAATGGCAAGCAATATCAGGTGATCGGGCAGTTTGACAAAAAAGACCGTGATGCCCCGCTGGATCTTACCTCCATGTTTGTAAAGAGTAAAGACGGCAGGCTGATCCAGATGGATAATGTGGTCACTACAGAGGAGCACAGTAGTCCTCCTCAGCTATACCACAATAACAGATATATGTCTGCAACGGTAGCGGCCAGCCTGGCGCCTGGGAAAAGTATCAGTGACGGGATCGATGCCATGGAGGAGATCAAAGCTAAAGTACTGGACGACAGTTTTACCACAGATTTAGGCGGGGAGTCCAGGGATTTCGTTGAGAGCAGTTCAAATACACTCTTCGCATTCGGTCTGGCACTTGTTCTTATTTTCCTCATCCTTGCCGCGCAATTCGAAAGTTTTATAGACCCACTGATCATTATTCTTACGGTACCTATGGCTGTGGCAGGAGCTGTTTTTTCATTATGGCTTTTTGGCCAAACCTGGAATATTTTTAGCCAGATAGGGACCATCATGCTTATCGGACTGGTGACAAAAAATGGCATTCTCATAGTAGAATTTGCCAACCAGCTAAGAGAAGAAGGAATGGCCAGGTCAGAAGCGATCCTCAAGGCATCCGAATCCCGTTTGAGACCTATCCTAATGACCAGCCTGACCATAGCCCTGGGAGCATTGCCCATCGCTATGTCCCTTGGAGCCGCTTCAACGAGTCGCATCGGAATGGGTGTAGTCATCATCGGAGGGACGATTTTTTCCTTAATTCTGACACTTTTCATTATCCCCGCTCTGTATGTCATGTGGTCCAGAGAAAAAGTCCATCGTCCTGAATTTAAAGTCCTGGAAACCACGTAGAATGAAGTATTTTCAAAATGCTATCCTCATAATTGCCTGCAGTCTGATTTATTACCCTGTGCAGGGTCAGGAAGTACTGACGGTAGAAGACGCAGTGAAGATAGCCCTCGAGAATAATTATCAGATCAGGATCGCGGCCAATGAATTGAAAATAGATGCGGCGGGAGTCAGTCCTGGATATGCGGGAATGCTTCCTTCGATTGGCGCCACCGTTACCGATAATAATAGCATACAGAATATATCGCAGGTGCGCTCCGATGGCTCGTCTGTTAGCCTTGATGATGCCCGGAACAATAGCCTGAATTATGGAGTTGGCCTGAACTGGACTATTTTTGACGGCCTCCGGATGTTCGCGTATTATGATCAGCTCAGAGAAACTGAACAACTGGGAGAGGCCGAATTGCAACAGGCGGTGATGACCAAAGTGGGGGAGGTGATGATCACCTACTTTGATCTAGTACAGCAAAGGCAACAACTTTCAGCCCTTGACAGCACTATCATTATCTCCAATCAAAGGGTCGAGCTTGCCAATAACCGATTTACCATCGGCAAAGCTTCCAAACTAGAAGTATTAAACGCACAGGTAGATTTAAATACCGATGAGACCTTACAACTGCGGCAGATAGAATTGTTTGCCAATACCAAGATCGAACTGAATACCCTGCTGGCCAGAGACACCAAAATCGATTTTAATGTTATTCCGGAAATTTTTGTGGACAAGGATCTGGCGCTTGCTGAACTGGAATCGCTTGTAGAAATGCAAAACCCCCAATTAAATGCCCAACGTATCAGTAAACGTATCAGTGAGCTACAGTTGAAGCAAATAAAAGCCGCCCGCTTTCCGACCCTCATCGCCAGCACAGGATATAATTTCAACAGCTCTGAATCCAGCCTTGGTTTTACCACCAGCGCAGAATCACAAGGGTGGAACTACGGCTTTGGAGCTACCCTGAATGTCTTTGATGGCTTCAACCAGAACCGCAATGAAAAGATTGGGAAGCTACAAATTCAAAATGCCGCACTGGCCATAGAAGAGCAGACCCTAAGTCTCATTTCTCAGGTAGGGATCAACTTTCAGACGTATCTCACCAATATCAGCCTGATTGAACTTGAAGAGAGGAACGAAGCCATTGCCAAGGAAAACCTCAGTATCACTGTAGAAAAATATAGGATCGGAATAATACCTACGATTGAATTCAGAACGGCCCAATTGAATTATATCAATGCCAGGGTGAGAAACAGCAATGCCAAATTCCAGGCAAAACTCTCTGAAATTATACTTAAACAACTCGCAGGGAACCTTGCCTTATAAGAACTGCCGGCTTTGTCAGAAGGATTGGTAACCTGCCCCTCCTTCACGTTAAACCTACCTAAATGTGCTCTCTACCCAGACCCGCTTTAGGGGTCTTATCCGTTCGGAATGCGACAACAATTTAGGATTTCCGAAAGTCAGTACTAATGGCAAACAACTACCTTTGGAGCTTAAACATGTCGGAAAGACGGTGGTGAAAAAAACAAGGAAATATCGTTTGCTAAGGCGCCTGACCAGGGTTGCAGCAGTGGTCATACTGATATTTATTGCAGTGATACTGTTTATCCGAAGTCCCTGGGGCCAGAATATCCTGGTAGACAAGGCCGTCACTTATATTACGGAGAAAACGGGAACGAGGGTGTCAGTCGACCGTCTGTATATTACTTTTTCAGGAAATATATTCCTGGAAGGTCTGTATATGGAGGATCAAAAGGGCGATACACTGGTCTATTCAAAATCTCTTGAGGCAAGCATTTCTCCTTATGGTGCTGTATTTAGTAATACTATTGGGATTAATTCTATTACCTGGGAAGGTCTCAAAGCACACATCAACAGACAGGCGAATGAGGAAGCCTATAATTTTGGCTTTCTGATCGAAGCTTTTGCTCCAACGACTCCTACTTCAGACACATCGGAGGCAGCTCCTATGATCATTACCCTTGGCACCATCGATTTGGAAGATTTTCTGGTTGATTTTTCAGATTTACAACTTGGGATTCAATCCGATCTCAGGCTTGGAAGTCTCCATCTGGAAATGGAGGAATTCAATCTGGAAAAAATGCGGTTCCGTATGGAGGAACTGGCACTGGCGAATACGGAGATCAGGTATCATCAGTCCAAAGCTTTTCCAGTCAATAACGATACGTTACAGACGACACTTCCTGTAATTGCCATAGATCAGCTCAGTTTCACCAATCTTAAGGCGAGTTATAACTCTATACCTGATGGACTGAATGCCCTGGTGAGGATCGGAAATTTCTTCCTGGAATTACCTGAAGCGAATCTCCCTGCAAATTCCTTTGAAATAAGTAATCTTACTTTACAAAATTCCGACTTCTCTGTCTTGTCGGGCCCTGCAGAAATTCAAGCTACAGATCTCCCTGCTGCTAAAGACTCTTTGCAAAAATTTGAGTGGCCTGATATCCGGCTGGCTGCCAGTAACATTCAATTGGAGAATAATAAGTTCCGCTATCAGTCGGGAGATAACAAGGCGACAGCCGGAGAATTTAACCCGGAGAATATCAACTTCCGGCAATTTTCCATGCAGCTTGATGAAGCCAGGTATACTCCGGAAACTATTGATGTGCAGCTGGCCGACCTTTCATTCAGTGAGCACAGTGGGTTGGTTTTGTCCGGCGCCTCCTTTGCCCTGAAGGTTGGCGCGACGAGTTCTTCTCTTTCCGAACTGTCTGTGCATACTCCGAACAGTACCTTATCCGGATCAATAAAACTCAATTATCAAGGGATAAACGAGGTATTTGACAAGCCTGAATTTGCAAGTGCAGAAGTTGGTCTGTCCGACTTTAGTATCGATCTTAGAGATCTTTTTTATTTTCAACCCCAATTAGCGGAAGATGTCAATATTTCAAAAACGGTTCGTTATAATATTACCGGCGGGGTAAAGGCTGTGGGCACGCTGGCTGAACTCGAAATACCTAAGGCTCAGTTGCGCTGGGGGCCTGATACTGAAATAAATATTCAGGGTTCTTTGAAGAATCTGACCCGTCCGGATTCTCTTTTTTTTGATTTTCCTTTTATCAGGGCTGTGACCACCCGTGAGAATTTGAAGTATTTTGTCAAGGAAGAAAAAATGGGCATCACATTGCCGGAAAAGATTGATCTGGTAGCCAGTGCGAGCGGCAGTGCTGCAGATTTTAAGGGGAATGCAAAGCTAGGCATCCCTGAAGGTACGGCTTTGGTTGAGGCGAACTATCAACCCGGGGCCGGAGTGTTCAAAGGAAATGTCTCAATAGATACATTGCAATTGGGAAAACTTCTTAAAAATGAGCAGCTTGGCCTGATCAGCATGAATGCCCGATTCGCGGGTAGTGGCAAAACCATGAACGACCTGAATCTGGACCTGACCGGGATAATTTCGCATTTGGATTTCCGGGATTATGCATTTTCTGATCTCAAATTGGAGGGCCGGCTAACGAATGGTCAGGGTGCCATTGGAATGAAGTATAAAGACACGAATCTGGATCTTGCGCTCAAAACCCGGGTGACGTTGGATTCCGTCCAATCTAGGATCGGATTTGATCTGGATCTGGCGGGTGCCGATTTGCAGGCGCTGGGTGTGACACTTGAACCTATAAGGGCGGGTTTGCACCTGGAAGGAAAGATAGAAGGTACTCCGGAGAATTTTGATGCCAGGGTGATGGTTTCAGATGGGCTGGCAGTCTATGATGGAAAACAATATCCTTTGGGCAGTGTAGCGCTGAATGCACATCTCGATCCGGATAATACCAATCTTAAGATCAGCAGTGAATTCCTGTCCGCCTCTTTGGCTTCCAACACTTCTCCGGATGGACTCAGCACGGCTTTAAAGCGTCAATTCAAACGGTATTTTGAAAATGGAATTGCGGATTCAATTGACGCGGGTACCGTCAGGCTGCACATGGAAATGATTCTTCGACCCACACCTGTAATGACAGAGGTTTTTTTCAGGGATATCAGAAAGCTCGATTCCATTACTGCCATAGTGGAATACAATGAAGGAACCGGGTATTTAGAAGCTGAAATGCATATTCCGGAGGCCAATTATGCGGGAAGTGCCATAGATAGTCTCCATATCACGGTCAGGGGTACGCGGGAGGACCTGAATTTTGAAGCCGGGTTATCCAACCTCGTATATGATCCGGTAAAGATTCATCGTACATTGTTTAAAGGCACCCTCAGAAACAAGTTGCTGCAAATGGATCTGAGTGCAATGAATAATGACGAAAGATTATTGCATATTGCATCGGACCTGGTCTTTGAAAAAGATACAGTGCGATTTCATATTAAGCCGGATGACTTGCTATTGAATAAACTGGAATGGAGTATTCCGAAGGACAACCAGTTAACGATAGCTGAAAACTATCTGGGTTTCCACAAAATGTCGCTCAACCGTAATTCCCAGAAACTTGAGATCAGTAATACCATTTCGGGGATTGAAGATGCTCACATCGGTATAGAGGGAACGAATTTTCCCATACAGACATTTTTAAGCCTGCTGAATCCGGAGAAGGAGCTAATCACCGGTCAAATCAATGGAATGTTTGTTATTGAAAATCCTTATGGAGCTACCGGCCTGGTGGCAGATTTTAGCATTGATTCCTTTCAGGCCTTGCAGACACCACTTGGCAGGTTGTCCGTAAAAGCGACTTCCCGGGATAAAGGCTTCTATGATTTTAATCTTGCACTGAAGGATGAGGCAGTGGATCTGGATTTGCAAGGGGACTATGCCGCGGCGGCAACAGGCGCAAAACTCAACCTGGAATTGGGGATCAATAAACTTGAAATGAAGCTCCTCGAGGATATTACGGGAGAGGTCATTAAAGAATCCAACGGCATTATTTCTGGAAAGATTGCCGTAGCTGGAACAACTTCGGCACCGGAATATCAGGGTAGGCTGGAATTCGACCAACTCGACTTTAAAGTCTCAAGCCTTAATTCGCGTTTTAAACTTGCCGAAGAGTACCTGCGACTGGATACCGACGGAGTTTATTTTGACAACTTTGAAATTGAAGATGCCAATGACCATTCCTTCGTTATTGATGGAGATATCACTACTGATGACCTCCTCAACCCCGCTTTCGACCTTAGCCTGAAGGCAGATGAGTTTCTGGTATTGAGTTCGACAAAGGAAGACAATGATCTTTTTTACGGTACCGCCAGTATGGACGCCAGCATGCAGGTCAATGGCACACTACGGACACCTGTGGTAAAAGGTAGTCTGAAAATACGAGAGATTACGGAAGTAACCTATGTAGTTCCGGAAGCACAACTGGATATTGAAGAACGCGAAGGAGTGGTAATTTTTGTGAATCGCCAGGAACCAGAGGCCATCCTTACCAGAATCGAGGAAGAAGAAGCTCCGGTAGCTTTTCAGGGCGCTCAGATAGATGCCTTCTTGGAAATTGCCGACAATGCCGTATTCCATATTATACTGGATGAGAGGAGCGGTGATAACCTGCAGGTCTCAGGCAATGCCTCTCTGAACCTGAATGTGGCTCCCAATGACAGGGTACAGTTATCGGGGAGGTATGAGCTCAATTCCGGACATTATGAAACAAGCCTCTACAACCTGGTAAAAAGACGATTCAGTATTAACCCGGGAAGCAGTATTACCTGGCAAGGCGATCCAATGGATGCCAGGCTGGACGTTACCGCAAGTTATGCCCTGGAGACTTCCGCTTCTCCATTGATGTCTGCAATTACCTCAGGACAGGATGCGGGCTTGGCGGGTAAGTACAGACAGGTATTGCCATTTCTGGTCTATCTCAATGTGGATGGCGAACTGCTTCAACCTGAGTTGTCCTTTGGGCTCGATATGCCAGAAGATGCGCAGGGAACATTTGGCGGGGCAGTTTACAGCAGGGTACAACAACTAAACTCACAGGAAGCAGAACTCAATAAACAGGTATTCTCACTGCTTGCCCTGAATCGATTTTTTCCTGACTCCGGCAGTGATGGCAGTGGGGGAGGAACAGCAGCATTGGCAAGAGACAATGTTAATAAAGTCTTGTCTGGGGAATTAAATACCTTCTCTGATAAGATTTTTGGTAAGAGTGGGATTGAACTTGATTTTGACCTGGACAGTTTTACGGATTACCAGGGAGAAAGTCCTGAAGATCGCACACAACTCAATATTAATGCAAGCAAAAAATTATTCGATGACCGATTGATAGTGACTGCCGGCAGCGCTGTAGATGTGGAGGGAAGTGCACCTGCTTCTCAGGAATCAACGCCAATTATCGGAAATGTAAGCCTGGAATACCTGCTTAATGAGGAAGGACAATACCGACTTAAGGGATTTAGAAAGAATGAATATCAGAATATCATTGACGGTCAATTGATTGTCACCGGAATTGCCTTAATTTTTAACAGGGAATTCAATAAAATAAGCGAGCTTTTCAATCCAATGGAGGTAGAAGAGCCTGTATTACTGGAAGAAGGATCCGATGACGGTCCACTGATTAATCAGGAGGAATGAAGAATCTATGATCCGAGTAAATCCCAAAACATTTCCCTTTATTCTGCTTCTCGTTTCGGCGATGTATTCTTGCAGCGTCTCCCGGTATATACCTGCTGATGAGGTACTGTTTGCAGGGTCAGAAATAAAGGCGGTATCGGAAGAGCGCATCCAGGATTTCAAGACTCTGAAACAGGAGCTGGACCTTACACTGAAACCCGTCCCGAATTCTAAGTTCCTCGGGATGCGTCCCGGTTTGTACTTTCATTATAAGGCGCAAAAGGAACATCCCGGATTTATTAATAAATGGCTGAATAAAAAGTTCGGAGAGGAACCGGTATATTTTTCAGATGTTGATCCGGCCCGGGTAGAGGATCTTTTGATCAACCGTCTTGAAAACCGTGGGTTCTTTTATAGCCAGGTAAGCTCACACGTCGACAGCACCGCCAGTTTTGCCAGTATCGTATATGAAACTAAAATTCCAAAACCCTATGTCTTGGAAAATTTTCAACTCGATGGTGATTCCCTGCAAATTTACAGGGATATTGAAGCTGTACTTCCTGAAACCGCGATCAGCAAAGGGTCACGTTTTGATCTTGAAGTGATCAAGTTTGAGAGGGTGCGAATTGACAGGGAACTCAAACAAATAGGGTACTATAATTTTAATCCCGATTTTCTGGTTTTTGAGGCCGATACCAATCAATATGACAACAAGAGATTTGATCTTTTTCTGAGGTTGAAAAGAGGAATTCCTAAAAAGGCCTTATTACCCTATGCAATCGATTCCATCACCGTATATCCAAATTATTCCATTGTCTCAGACAGTAGCGACACCGAAGTGTTCGGTTATAAGGACCTTACCATTGTGCAGGAAAAAGAATTCTTTAAGCCCAAGCGATTAGAGCCCTACATTCTTTTCAGGAAAGGCCAACCTTATAATGCAGAAACATCCAGACTTACCAGTAACAGGTTGTCTTCCATTGGCAGTTATAAATTTGTAAATATTCGTTTTACAGAGAAGGATACCCTGGCCGGAACGGGTGGTTCAGGATCTCTGGATGCTGATATTTTTCTTTCTCCCCTGACAAAGCGTTCCATTCGAACCGAACTGCAGGCAGTGACAAAATCTAATGGATTTGCCGGTCCGGGCATTGGTTTGACCTATAATAACCGCAATTTCTTTCACGGAGGGGAGACATTAAGCCTCAGTGGAAATTTTGCCTATGAAACACAGTTGACAGGAGGAGCAAATAAAGGTCTCAGCAGTATTGCAGCCGGATTTAAGGCGGAGCTTACCATCCCCAGGCTGGTCCCCTTTCCAACCAGCCTCTTTAATTATTCTGTACCCAAAACCAGGATAGGTGCCGGGGTTGATTTTTTAAACAGGGTTAAATTATACACGCTGAATTCCTTTAATGCTTCCTTTGGTTATATATGGAATGAGAACCGCTATGTTTATCATGAACTCAACCCGATCAGCATCAATTTTCTTGATTTATCCAATACTACCGAAGAATTTGAAATGATCCTGGATAACAATCCTTTTTTAAAGCGGAGTTTTGAACAGCAGTTTATTGCAGGTCTTACTTATACTTTTACCTACAATGAATTGGGAGATGAGACAAAGGGTACGCCCGTATTTCTATCTACCAGCCTTGATGTGGCGGGAAATGCACTTCGGCTTTTAAGCGGGGGAAAAAGTGAGGTTTTCAGCCTGGAATACGCGCAATACGTAAAAGCGGATCTGGATGTGCGTTATTATATTAAATGGGGCAGGGAACAGGTCTTTATCACCAGGCTCTATGGGGGATGGGGCATACCTTATGGCAATTCAAATACGCTCCCCTTTGTCAAACAGTTTTTCTCCGGCGGGCCATACAGTATCAGGGCATTTAAAATACGTTCCCTCGGACCGGGATCATTTACCTCTCAACAGGAAGGGACCACTTTTTTTGACCAATCTGGGAACCTCAGACTGGAAGCGAATCTGGAATACCGATTCCCCATCTGGTCCTTTCTCAAAGGAGCATTTTTTGCGGATGCCGGTAATGTGTGGCTTACCTATAACCCGGAAGTGCCTGAAGGAACATCAGAACAAGGTCTTGCCCTGAACAGACAATTGCAGGATAATGGGAGATTTGGCAAGGAATGGACCAACCAGCTCGGAATCGGCGTTGGATTCGGCCTTCGGGTTGACATTCAGAGCTTCGTGATCCGTTTCGATCTGGCCTCCCCAATCCAGATACCTTATTTCCCGGAGGGAGAGCGGTTGAGGGCACCATTTATTAAGGGCGGGGAGAACAATCTGACTTTTAACTTCGCCATTGGCTACCCATTTTAATCGGTCTCCGAATCCACGGCAAATGCTATAAGGTAATCCCCCAACTGAGTACCGAATTTTCCATGGCCCCCGGCAGCAAGCACCACAAACTGTTTGCCGTTTAGCTGGTACGTCATTGGTGTTGCCTGGCCGCCTGCGGGCAATTTGTAAGACCATAGCAGGCTGCCGTCAGCAGTATTGAATGCTCTAAAGAAACCATCCA
Organism: Zeaxanthinibacter sp.; assembly: GCA_041743425.1. Classification (GTDB taxonomy): domain Bacteria; phylum Bacteroidota; class Bacteroidia; order Flavobacteriales; family Flavobacteriaceae; genus JTS-RE37. The sequence continues at coordinate 59,048 of JBGTMS010000127.1, forward strand.
TAGATGCCGCTATAAAAACAAGTCCCCCGGCAGTGGCGACAGCACCGCCTATATTGATAGATCCCCAATCGATCGCTTCCGGGTATTTTTCCGGATTCATCATAAACCCCAGCGGTACTTCCCATTCAAGTTGGCCACTGTTCAGATTGATGGCGGCAAGCGTACCCCATGGGGGCTTGGTTTGCATTACCCTTCCATCTTCCTCGCTTACCGTAAATAGATAATCCCTTGTCATCATATAAGGCGTTCCCTCCTGTAATCCGATTTCAGAACGGGGAAATTTTGTGTTAATGGATTTGGGGCTATGATCTTCCCTGGGGAAGAGGGTAATCAGTGCCGCCAGTCTGTTGGTATTGGTTATCAGAAGATTTCTGCCCGGGTCAAAACTGGCACCACTCCAGTTCATTCCTCCAACGCTACTAGGGGTTACCAGGGTTCCCTCAAAGCTTGGGGGAGTGAAGGCACCGGCATTTTTATGTCTGCTGATACGTTCCCTGGCTGCCTTTTCCATGGCGGGGGTTGGTCCCCATGCATCTTCTTCAGATACTGACCGGAGCCCGAGATGAGGTAGAACGGCGGGAAAAGGCTGTGTAGCGGCCGCTTGCTCCCCGGGGATATCCGAAGGAGGTACCGGGCGTTCCTCAATGGGAAATAGAGGGTCTCCGTCTTCGCGGCCAAGTACAAAAATATGCCCCATTTTCGAAACCACCACAACCGCATCTGTTTTGACACCTTCTTTCTCCAATTCTATAAGTAGTGGTTGGGCTGGAAGATCATAGTCCCAAAGATCATGATGTACCGCCTGAAAATGCCATACCACTTCTCCGGTAGATGCCCTGAGGGCAACTATAGAGTTTGCATAACGATTCTCACCGACCCTTTCCCCTCCATAATAATCGGGACTGGGGCTGGAGGTGGGAACGAAGATGAGATCTCTTTCCGAATCGGCAGATATCGGGGCCCAGGCATTCGCTGCTCCCGTCTTTTGCACATTCGGCCCTTTCCAGGTAAGGGCTGCCTTATCCGTTCCTCCCCGAGGGAAAGGATCCCAGGACCATGCCAAAGAACCGGTTCGGGCATCAAATGCCCGAACCACTCCTGGCGGATAGGCCAGTCGCTCATTGTCTCCCATCGTAGAGCCGCAGATGATTAGGTCATTGATCACAGCGGGTGGAGAAGTCACCTGAATATTCCCAATGCCTTGTTTGAGATCGACTATCCCCTGCTCCCCAAATGAAGGGACCAGCTCACCTGTTGCCGCGTCCAATGCTATTAGCCTTCCATCTATGGTCGCAACTATGATGCGCACAGCTCCCGCTGCCGCAGAGGACAACGAATTATCTATCCATTTTGAAACCCCGCGTGAGGTAATTTCGGAGTAATCCCCCTGAAGATCAACTCCTGGATCAAAATCCCACAATTTCTTACCGGTACTACCATCCAATGCAAAAACCCGATTGGTTGGGGTACTGAAATACAGGGTGCCGTCAATCATGATGGGGGTAGCTTCAAAGGCTGCCTTTGATGCTACTTCAGTACCCTGATAGGTTTCCAATTCCCCTGTCCGGAAGGTCCAGGCAAGTTTCAGCTTCGCGATGTTCCCTGCATTGATCTGATCCAGCGGTGAAAATCGCAAGCCTCCTGGATCGTTCCCATAGTTCGCCCATTGACCGCTTTGATAGAATACAGATTCCAGGGTACCATTATTCTCCTGTGTCAGCGCCGGGAAGTACCAAAAACACCCAAAGAAGAGGGCTAATATAGTTTTCATGGTGGTTGTAGTATGAAGAGGTGATTATTGAAGAGGTAAATATATGCGTATTCCTAAGGAATTCGAAGGCTCCTCCTGCAATTAAAATCAGTAGTAAAAAAAATCCCCGTTAGGGTGGGTGTGCATGAACAGGTAAAGAAGCTCAGCTGTTCGGCAGAATATATTAACTGATAGCGCATGGATCTTGCTATCGCCAATAATGATATTATTAAAAGCGGGTAGTTGAGACAGCGGATGCGCGGAAGATGAGTACAGACCTACTAATAAAAATACAC
>JBGTMS010000128.1:0-2225 GCA_041743425.1 Zeaxanthinibacter sp.
CGGAACAATGATCACCATACTATATTTTTTTGCATACTCCTGCATTCGTTCAATTGTTGGACCGGGAACTGTTTCTGCACTTTCATACCAGGCTTTATCCTGCCCTGGACAGAAATATGGAGTATTAAAAATTTCCTGGAAGCAAAGTATCTGCACACCTTTTTTTCCTGCTTCTTCAATGTAGGGAATGTGCTTTTGCACCATTGCTTCTTTAATTTCTGCGATGGTTCCTTCGCCTTCGGTTTTTGGCAATGACAATTGGATGAGACCGGATTTAATCATTCTTGACATAGCTATGTTTAATTTGATTGTTCAGATTTTTGTTAAAGGAAATATTACACTTCAGGCTCTCCTAATATCTCCATGATTTAAGATCGGCATTTTTTGGTGATCTTGTTTTTATTTCTTCAGCCCATTTTTTTATAAACATTTGGTTATAACGAAGGCGGGTGATATAATTTGGTTGTGAAGGATCTCCGTTCCAGCAATGTTCTGCCCGGTCGCCATAGGTTACCTCGCAATTGCATGAAGGATTGCTCAATTTTTTTAACATGTCCTCAGCAGTATAAACAGCATTATTTAAATAATAGTTATCCATATCGCCAACATAAATATGAATTTTCCCTTTTAGTTTATCACCAAGCTTTGACCAGTCTCGTTTTATGATATGAGTCAGGTCATAATTATCCCGCCAATACCTTGCCACGGCAGTATCAATTGCACCGGTATACTTATCATAAATTCGTTTGGGATAACCATCGGTATCCATAGGAGAGAAGACAGCTTCCCATATATCAAACTGATCACCACTTCTACTTCTTGTTCCCAACGCCAGTTCCCGATGATTCATTTCTCTCACGGTTGCACTTACATGACCCAGGTAATTTCTATGACCAGGGCGTTGTAAGTTTTTGAAATCACTTTTTACAAAGTAGGCATTCTTATCATTATAAATATCAACTGTAACGTAATGATGAAAGTCAATAGGATCAGGGCAGGCCGCATAACTACCATTGTATTCATCCGGGTAAAAAACCTGCACCGCCAGTGCTTCCCATCCGCCAGTAGATCCGCCATAAAGAAATCTTGCCCAGCCTTGTCCAATACCACGAAAGCGTTTTTCTATTTCCGGTATCAGTTCATAGGTTATAGCATCGCCGTAAGGACCTAAGTTGGCAGAGTTTACGGCATAAGAATCATCGTAATAGGGATTGGCATGCTGTATTTCTACAGCAATCACTCTTGGAAAGCCGGGACCAGTCCATTGTTTATAAAAATCATATTCTTCTTGCTGTTGAATTTTGTTATATCCTGTGATTTTAAAACGGTCGCTTGTATCAGGCTTTAAATTCGGATCGGGTGCAGTGGTGCGAAAGCCACCAAAGTCTGCAGGGAAATGTCCATGAAAAATGGCCAACGGATATTTCGTAGTTGGATGACTATCGAAACCTTCAGGTAAAAGTACATGTGCACCTATGTACATAGGCCTTCCCCAAAATTCGGTGAGCAACTTGCTTTGTATTTTTATATGCTTGATGTACTTCGTGTCATCAGGCTCCTTGATGGGAGGAATAATTTTATCAATGCTAATCGATATTTCGTTAGATGCTTTTGGGTCAATATGAATTTTTACAGGGGTAGAATAAATGTTTCCCGGTGCTTCATTCCAGTGTTGGCCCTCGCCTCTGTCCATAGGCAACTTAACGGTGTGGCCAGTTTTTAATTTAAAAGTTTCATACTTGTGTAACAAAGCCTGGACATAATAATCGCCTTCAGGAATATTGCTTATCCGCTCCACGGGGTATCCGAATGCGTCTTCACTAATTAATTGAGATGTACCATTTTTCCAGTTTTCTATATCCTTGCCAAATACCATTTGCGTATTTGTTGCATCACTTATCTGAAACCTGGGTTCTTTGCTGTTGCCGGAAGAGATTAATAAGAGCAGTCTTCCATCGAGTACTGACTCCTTTAACTGTGGTGAGATTTGTATGCGAAAAGTTTGGGCATTTGCAATACCGGCAAAAAACAGTAGGGTTAATAAGACAAACACTTTATTCATTTTAAAAATATTTTAGATGGTTTGTTTCACTTTAGAGCGTCGGATAAATTTACCGTAACCTTTCTGCACCTTGCATTCATTGTTGTCAATTACCACCTGGCCTCTTAATAAAACAGTTTTTACTTTACCGGTAACTTCCCAACCTTCGTAGCCGCTGTAATCA
>JBGTMS010000129.1:0-2488 GCA_041743425.1 Zeaxanthinibacter sp.
TGGAATGGTACCCTTTATCCTTCGCTGCAGGCGTATGAGGTAATCAAGTGCTAGAGATCGGACATCCGTATTGGCAGTATATTCTTCCGAAAGCATGGCCAGGATACCGCTAATAGCACCTTTGGCCTCTGTGGGTTTGTATAAGGCTATGAGATTATCAACGTAGGCTTTTTGTAATTTTCTTCTGTAGGTGTTGGCCTGGTAGAATACATTTAAATCCCCCCATACTAAATAATTCAGGTCATCAAGATATTCATCGGGCTGATAGGTATCCGTATCACTGTATCTTTCTGAAATAAAGGTCATCCGGCTCAACCGACTTCCTCCAAGCAGATTCATCATGACATTTTCCATGGTCTTGGTTACCGCTTCCTTGGATTGCGGAGACTGTATTTTATTGAGAACGTCATTGGTCAGTAACCAGTCCGGTTGATTAAATATGTGATTGTCCAGGAATATCAGGGCTTCCTTTTGAATACTTTTTGGAACCGGCAGATATACTTCGCCTTCCTCCTCCATGGTTTTTGGAGTGACATAAATCCCTCCGATATTTTTAACTACATGAAAAAGATAGTTGTCGTACTGTTTTACAAGATCATTGTAAACTTCATCTAAGTTGGTGTAATCATCACTACCGTTTTCTCTTGTCCATTTTGTAAGATACGGTACGATGCGCTGCAGATTCATAATGCCGTAGTTACTCGCCAACACAGAATTATCACTCAAGTCTTCCTTTTGTGAACGGGGATCAAAATCGCGTCCTTCACCTCCAAACCAAAGCCGCTTGTTCCCGGATATGCTGTCAATAACCATAGCGCTTAGGATGTTTTTTTCCTGCTTATCGTCAAGATCCCCCGGTATTCTGGAATAACCCCACTGAATCGCCCATTTGTCATAATCACCAATCCTGGGCATCAGGTATTTAGCCGGGATGCTGTCCTGAGGTTGTGCCACATAATTAAAACGGGCATAATCCATGATTGAGCTTGTATGCCCATATTTTTTCAGCCATTCTGGATCCCGTAATTTTTCAACGGGGGTAGCATTGCTCGCGGCCATGTTATGTCTTAGGCCCAGGGTATGTCCTACCTCATGAGCACAAACAAAACGGACCAACTGACCCATTAAGTCAGTATCAAAATTCATCTTCTGAGCCCGTTCATCTACGGCACCGGCCTGAATCATATACCAGTTGTGAAGCAGGTTCAGCAGATTGTGATACCAGCCAATGTGACTTTCCAGAATTTCCCCACTTCTGGGGTCTGTGATATTCGGGCCGTATGCGTTTTTAGCAGGAGAGGCAAAATATCGCAATACCGAAAAGCGGGCATCTTCAAGGCTCATGGTCTTGTCATCTTCCGGCCATTCTTTACCGATGATCGCATTCTTAAATCCTGCCTGTTCAAAGGCTACCTGCCAGTCATTGATTCCCTGTATGAGAAATGATCTCCATTTTTTGGGCGTAGCCGGATCCAGATAAAATATAATCGGCTTTTCAGGTTCTACCAATTCACCGTTTTTCCATTTTTCCAAATCCTCCGGCCTTGGCTCCAAACGCCAGCGGTGGATATAAACATTCTCATCTACTTTCATCTGATCATCACCATACTCCAGGTAGGAGCTGGCAAAGTAACCGACTCTGGGATCATAGAATCGCTTTTTCATCGGAACCTCAGGCAGGAGTATAAATGAATTATTCAACTCGAGGGTGACCACACCTGACAAGGTTGCAGCGGGAATACCTTTTTTATCATCCAGGCCAGAAGGCTTGACTTTGTAGGTTTTTACTGTTCTGACCTCCGTATTAATGGGAAAGGCCGTGATACTTTTTATATAGGACTTGTCTTTTTCAAGGGTGGTTAGTTTGTAGGCATCCTTCTGACCGCTGTTCAGCGCAAGAAGGGGATTTTCCCCATTCAGGAATTCGGTCACGTCTATTACTGATGCCTGTGTATTTTCATTTCTGGCCTTTATGTCAAATGCTTCCAGAATGGGCGTTACGCTCGAGTTGTTAACTGCCTTGGCAATGGCATCCGTCTCATTCGCCTGGCTTACAAGAGTAGCTATTCTTAAAAAGATTTTGCCCTGTGGTCCTTTTTCCCAGATGATGGTCTTATCGCCTATTTCCTCTCCGCCATAATTCCCGGCCCCGGCAGGTGTTTTAACAAATCGAGTGACTACGAGTATTTCACGATTCAGGATACTGTCTGCAACCTCAAAGTAATACTTGTTATTTACCTGATGCACTTTAATGAGGCCATTTTGGGTCAGGCTTTCACTAGGAATAAGTTTTTCATAAGCCTGCGATGGTGAGGCAGCGTTTTTGGACGATTGTGAGGATTTCTTAGAGGCGCCGGAACGGTTCAGGGTACCACAGGAACTTAGAACGGATAGGAAGGCCAAAAATAATAGTATATATAATCTCATAATTAGACAACGATTTCATTATACAAATAGTATCCGGCAGTTTGGAAATGGTCCTGTTCTA
>JBGTMS010000130.1:0-4741 GCA_041743425.1 Zeaxanthinibacter sp.
CTTACCCGAATTAGACCAACATCTGTTAACCGGAGTTCAATTATTTCATTCAACTCCGCTATTGTTAACACGGCACGGTCGTAGGGTTCGAACTTTGTATTAAAAAAAGCAAAGGGATCCTTTTTTAAAGACTCCAGCTTATGGGCAATGGTGGTCATTTTCTTGAACCGCTCCATGTGCTTCATGATGCCATTGTTGCTTAGCTTCTGAGACTTCATTAAGGGTCTACAGGTTCGCAGATACTGTTCAAAATTCAGAACAAACGAATAATTGATCTGGGCCAGGCTAATATCTGAAACCCTAAATCTCTGTTGGATAAAGGAAAGAAGGTATTTTTCCGTAGCATTATAGTTCTTGGCAGTGCCCAATTCAAGTTTCTGAATTTCGTTCTCTCTATGATATTTGAGCAAATCTTTAAGAGTCCTGAGGGTGGTGTCCAGGCCAAGAAACCTTATTTTGATATCATTGGCAGTTAAATACCGGCCTTCAGTTTCAAGCTCTTTTCGGCATTTAAGGATATTTTGATAGATAATATCCAAAGATTCGTTTATTGTTCCGGCATTTTTTACCTTCAAATTGACCCGTCCTGCCTTTACAGACCAATGTTCTTCTTTAATTTCCAATTTGGTACTTAAATCCACCGGACTCCCATCTAGTCTGATCCGTGCATAAATAGGGATTGATCCATTTTTTCTAATGGATGTTTTTTTTAACCAAAAATGAACATTAAAAGTGTGTAGTGTTTTCATCACTCTCGTTTTATGGGTTGTTAAATCCGTGAAACGAAAGTCAAATCGCCGTGAAAGTCAATTGCGAGAAAAAGAGGTTTCCGAGTTACGATGTTCATCCTCTACAAAACAGGACACGTAATAGGACACGCTCGAATATGGTTTCAAAACTATTCAAATGAAACCAAGAATTATTTAAATCCTTGGTTTTCATAAGATTAGTACAAATTTGGTGTCGTTTGACACCCTTTTTGTCGGGGTGGCAGGATTCGAACCTGCGGCCTCCTGCTCCCAAAGCAGGCGCGATAACCGAGCTACGCTACACCCCGTTGTGGTAAAACTCTGTACCACTTCAAATAATAATTTTACTCTCTGTCCCATATAGTACAGAACCGAGCGAAGTTTATCCGACAATAGCTTTCGAAGAAAGCGAAGGCGGACTACACCCCGTTGTGACTGTTTAAAAATCGTTTTGCGCCTCGTTTCTTGATCCTTCGTTCCAAAGATACCGCTTCAGAACGAGAGCTGACTTTAATTTGCAAAACCAATCTCCAGGGGATACCCGATTTTGCCAAGGATACAAATCCCTGGTTGTATTTTTTCAATCTTATGTCGATATCGGTAGTTTGACCTACATAATACCGGGAACGTTTTTCACTATGCAAAATATAAACAATCATCCTAATTTTCACGCCTCGGGCGTGACGGCCTCCTGCTCACAAAGCAGGCGCGATAACCGAGCGAGACCTGCCACGTCATTAGCGTGGTACACCCCGTTGTGGTAAAACTCTGTACCACTTCAAATAATAATTTTATTCTCTGTCCCATATAGTACGGAACCGAGCGAAGTTTATCCGACGATAGCTTTCGAAGAAAGCGAAGGCGGACTACACCCCGTACATAATTCCCTTCTTTATTATCATCAACCCGAAGAGCGTATTTTTTCAAATTGCCCTTCGTCACCAAGGCTAAAACTTTTTCCGGATCAGATGCCTTAAAATATTTAAATTGCCCTCCGTCGCCAAGGCTAAGGAGGGCGAAGGCGGAGAGACTGGGACTCGAACCCAGGCGACACTTACGCGTCGACAGATTAGCAATCTGCTCCGTTACCACTCCGGCACCTCTCCAAAAGTATACAAAGAACACGCATCCCAAAATGCGGTTGCAAATGTACTTTTTCCAATCATGGAACGCAACAATTTGATAATTTTTTTTAATCCAATTTGCAATGCCCAATAATAAGCGTGTCATCTTCCCCCGGATTCCTTAGTCAGGTACCTGGACGTTTTCAGCAACCCCTCACCAGTCTACGTCATGTAAATATAATTTCCTAATTTGATCCCGGGAATTTCTGCAATTCCGGCCTTTTTATTAGTAACTCTTACAGTTGACTCATGGCTAACACCACCCTTAAAAATGGGGTTATTCTCTCTTTCATACTGCTATTAACAGCCCTCATCTGGTATTGTAAAAATCCAAAAGTCGATGCTGATTACTATTCCCCGCATGTACTTGCCACCCATTCCGGCGGTACTGGCTTCACGGGTACACAAAGCTGTCTGGAGTGTCATGCATCCGTGGTTGCCACCCATCTGGAGACGGCACATCACCACTCATCTTCAAAGGCGGTGCCGGAAAGTATAAAAGGCAGATTGGGCGCAAAAGCGAACTTTGTGGAACTGCAGGATGCCCGCATTAGCATCGTCAGGGACGAAGCAGGGATCTATCAGAAAACCGTCACGAAATCGGGCAGGGAGCGTACCCTTATTGATGCCCTGGACGTGGTGATAGGATCAGGGGTAAAAGGGCAGTCTTTTCTCAGCTGGAAAGAGGAGATGCTTTTTCAACTTCAAGCCTCCTATTATACGCCTTCGGACAGTTGGATTAACAGTCCCAACTTTCCGGATTACAGCACTGAACGCCCAGTGACGGACGCTTGTTTAAAATGTCATGTCACCTTTGCAAAAAACACGGATCCTTCCGGTAACAGCAATAGCTATATAAAAGAACAACTTATCCTGGGCATTGAATGTGAGCGTTGTCATGGTCCTGCGGAAAAGCACGTCGATTATCATCGGAAAAACAAGACTGCCTCCTCAGGAAAATTTCTAGTTGCAATTGATAGTCTCTCCCGGCAGAGAAGACTGGATATTTGTATTCAATGCCATTCGGGACTTCGGTCGCAACAATTAAAGGGAAATCCATTTGACTTTGTTGCCGGAGAAGATCTCGGTACGTATTCCAGAAATTACTATTCGGGTAAATCACAGGCGGAACTTGATGTGCATGGCAATCAGTATGGTCTGCTACAGAGTAGTACTTGTTTCCGGGAAAGCCCGACAATGGACTGCAACACATGCCATGACCCTCATAAAAAACAACGGGGCAATACTGATTACTTCAACCAGAAATGTATGGACTGTCACAATCAGGGCACAACTTCTTGTTCAAAAAATCCTTTGATTCATACATCAATGGGGAACGATTGCGTAGGCTGTCATATGCCGTTGTCTCCATCGGGAAACATGCAAGTCCGGCTGCCAGGGGAATCGGAAGTGGTCCCGGTTTCTATCCGCACCCACCTCATCGCAGTTTATCCGAAAAATTCTGCTGCTGAAAAAGGATCGCAATAACGCTCATAAATTTTAGCAACATACCGCATCCAAATTGATACTTCTCTGGATTCGAAATAAATTTTCTTCAAATTGATACTCTGCATCCAATGAAAAAAATCCTGTTTCTAATTTATCTGTGCAACAGCCCAAAACTTTAACAAATAGAGGTCAGCACACCGTATCGGCCCTGTTTTCGGGGAATGGACGCGCCACAGCGATTTTTAAATACACTATAAAATTCATGAATTTTAGAGTTCTTTTCTGCTAACGGTTGCTTTTGTGATTTCATTAACATAAATTCGACGAGCAATTGAACGGGTTTTACTTTTGCATCTTTGTAACAACGAACCTCACATTTTGCGAAATCCTTAAATTCGAATACGAAAAAACCGACTTAAAACTCAACTTATGAAAATTACACGATTAAAAAGCTTTTTGATTCTCGGGGCATTTCTATGTTTTGGAATGGCAAAGGCTCAGACGGTATCCGGAACGGTTTCTGACGAAACCGGACCATTGGCCGGGGCCAACGTCATTGAAAAGGGAACCACTAATGGAACCCAAACCGATTTTGACGGGAATTACACCCTGAGTGTGGGAGCAAACGCCACTCTTGTCTTCAGCTATATTGGCTACAAGACAGCAGAAGTTCCGGTCGGAGGTCAGGCTACGGTCAGTCTTACCCTGGAAGAAGATGCCAGTAAACTGGAAGAAGTGGTGGTGACAGGGTATGGAACCCAATCCAAACGCGATGTAACCGGAGCGGTAACAACCGTGGACGCAGAAAAACTTCTGGCAGTTCCGGCAACCACCTTCGCTCAGCAATTACAGGGAAGGGCCGCAGGAATCGGGATTGTAAACGATGCGACCCCCGGTGGGGAAGCAACCGTAAGGATCCGGGGTTTCGGAACCATCGGTAATAACGATCCGCTCTATATTATAGATGGAGTGCCTTCTAAATCACAAGCCAACCTTAACCCAAATGATATTGAATCCCTACAAGTACTGAAAGATGCTTCAGCAGCTTCCATTTATGGGTCAAGGGCAGCGAACGGGGTAATCATCATTACCACTAAAAAAGGAAAACTCGGTGCTCCGACCATCACTTATAACACTTTTTACGGAATTCAAAATGCGTCAGAGAACGTGAAAGCATTGAATGCAGAGGAATTGGGAACTTACTTGTATCTCGCAGACCTTTATGCCGGAAAGACTCCTAGCCACGGGCAATACACCTTTGGTCCCAACGGGGAAGTAACCATCCCGGACTTTGTATTTCCCAGTGGGGCGAACGAAGGGGATCCCGGGACGGATCCATCTCTGTACTCGCTGGTAGAAGGAAATATTTATGCCATTACCCGGTCCGCAGATACGGACTGGTGGCAGGAAGTTACCAGA
>JBGTMS010000131.1:0-22734 GCA_041743425.1 Zeaxanthinibacter sp.
TATAACCGAAGAACGTAGAAATAGATTGGCCTACCGCGTTCCTGATCGGGTTGATACCCCTATATCCTGGTCCGTCAAAGAATTCGATCCCATCCGCGAGAAAAGTGATCTCGTTTTCCAGGAAGGAGTTGTTTAAAGTCAGGGTATAAGAGAAATCCTCCGTAAAATTACCACGGGTGATAAGTTGAAAATCAATCCCCTGGTTTCTCATACTGGCGATATTCACAGATGGCGCAGCGGCGAAGTTACCTGTTACCCCGGCAAGTGGTACCTGATAGAGCAGGTCCCTGGTGTCTTTTTTCCACCAGTCGAGGATGAACTCCAGTTTATCGTCAAAAAAGGAGGCGTCAAAACCGATGTTGGTGGTTTCACTGGTTTCCCATTTTGCGTCGGGGTTTCCTATGCGGCTTTGAGCGAACCCTTCGTTGGCACCGCTGTTCTGCCCGTCAACAGGATAGAAAGTGTTGTTTCTGGAAGAGGCATATAAAAAATATTGGTTATTAGGATCCACATTGTTCGAGTTTCCCATTTCCCCCCATCCACCGCGGATTTTAAGATCTGTGATGATGTCCTGGTTCTGCATGAATGGTTCTGCAATCACCCTCCAGGCGGCTGAGATCGCGGGGAATGTTCCATAACGGTTGTTGCCCCCAAACCTGGAAGCCCCATCCCGACGGATGACCCCGGTGAGGTAATACCTTTCGTCAAAACTATAATCCAGCTTTCCGAACAAGGAATAAAAGTTCACCCCTTTGAACTGCCCACTGTTCACATTAGGGCTCTGTACCACATTCAGGCTTTGAAAATCAAGGTCGGTTGAGAAAGGATTGATCCCGTTACCATTAATGAAGCGTCCGGCACCTGTATTCAGCGCCTCAATCCCTCCGAAGAGTTTAATTTTATGCTTACCGAATAATTTTTCATAGGTAGCTGAGTTGGTGAACACCCACTGGAAATTATAGTTACTGCCTTCAGAAAAGGAGTTACTGGCCTCTGGTTCTGAATCCCCCAGATATCTGAAATTATAGTTAACAAAATGGGAATTAAAATAACCACCACCCAGACTGGTCCTTATTACAAGACCATCTACTGGCTTCAACAATAGGTAAATATTTCCGAACCCCCCAACATTGTAACCCTTATCGTCCCCGGCATTTAATACCTGCTGACGTACGGGATTCCTTGGATTGTTAAATCCCGTGGCCCTGGTACTGGCAAAACTGCCAAAGTCGTCATACACCGGGATGATGGTCGGCATCCTGTAGGCGGAGAGAATAACTGATTCTTCAGTTGCCCCATTCACACCACCGCTTCCTCCGAATCCACCATTGGCGGAGCGGTAGGTAGCTTGAAAATTTTCACCGAAGGCCAGCCAGGGAGTAATATCCCATTCGGAATTGAATCGCATGCTGTACCGCTGAAAATCATTATTCAAGAGGATACCCGCCTGTTCCTGTAGGCTCAAACCCATATAAAACCGTCCACGATCGTTGCCCCCGTTCACTCCAAGAGTGACCCTGGTGATGGGAGCGATACGCGTTAATTCCTTATACCAGTTGGTGCCGGCCAGGTTGGGACGTATTAAAAAAACGTTTTGCGGATCGGCCTCATAAGCCGCTCGGATAGCGGCCAAATCTACGGATCCCACCACGCCATTCGCTCCGTTCGCATGCAGGAAATCCGGGATCCTTGGCGTAGCATTCGGGCCGTATTGCGGATGCGTATATTGAACAGGAGTATTGGTTGCAGCTGCGTTATTCCTGTAACCGATATGGGTGTATTCAGCCATATCGAGCGGATTCAGGTTTTTTGGCGCTCCGGCTACGTTGGGATCGGATACGCCGCTGGAAACATTAAGGAGGATTTCGGTGGATTTGTTCTTAGATCCCTGCCGGGTAGTATAAACAACCACCCCATTGGCAGCCCTTGCTCCATAAATGGAGGCAGCGGCGGCATCTTTAAGTACGGTGGTTGTTTCGATATCATCCGGATTGAGGAACTCCGTAGTACCTACAGGTACCCCGTCCACAATATATAAAGGTTCATTTCCGCCGAAGGCTCCGAATCCACGGACCCTGATCTGGCTGGTGGTTCCCGGTTGTCCGTTGGTCAACACAGTAACTCCTGCAACCCTTCCCTGTAGTTGCTGTTCGATGTTCCCTGACGGGATCGCCGCCAATTCCTCAGCTCTTACAATGGATACCGCCGCGGTGGTTTCCCGCTTGGTTTCCGTTGTATACCCCGTTACAATGACTTCGTCAAGCGCAACACCTTCTTCAAGGCTTACACTGATATTTGAATCAGAACCGACTGTTTGCTCAAGAGCGGTATACCCTGTATAGGAAAATACCAGGATGTCCCCTGCGGCTGCCTGAATAGAATAATTTCCATCAAAATCTGCAGAAGTTCCGACAGATGTTCCTTTGACCACTACGTTTGCTCCCGGTAAAGGAACACCTGAAGTGTCAGTTATGGTTCCGGTAATTACGGTCTGAGGGAGGTCTGCGGTTAGCCTGCTTTCATACCCTGCTGCATCCGCAGCATAAACTGTGGAACCCAGAAGACAGAGTAGCAAAGAAAAAACCTTGACATGAGAGGCAACCAGCCGTCTCTTACAAGGTTTTAATGAATGATAGGCAATTTGTTTCATCATAATCATTTCTTGTTTAGTTAGTTTTAAGTAATTGAGTTTCAAGATTTTGTAAATCAGTTTTGCGAAATCGTTTTCGTCGATATGTTAAAAAAACTACAAATTTTCGATAATATTAATAAATTAATACATATAAAATACAGATGTTGCGGTGTTTTTTGTTAAATCTTAGGCTGATTCGCAGTGCCTGTTCGCAGGGGTTGTACTGAATTTCTTGAAATATAAAGATTCTTTTCCCCCTGAGTTTTGGACAGTGCTAATATCTTAATAAATACTTAAATAAATTATGGTATTCTCAGAATTTTACAGTATTCTAATTTTACCGTCCTGCAAATCACAATTCAGCACTTTGATTCTTAATAAAATATTAATAATTCAAATATATTGATATCGCAGCGGGAGAACGATTGAAGAATTCTCAATGATGCAAGGAAATAATGCGATGTTTTGCCAAAATTTCGGTCATATAATTAACTCCTTAAAAAAGAATAGTATTTTCCTTATCAATTTTCTAAATTGTGCCAAATTCTAAAAATTCATGATGCAGATTAAAGAATCGCCAACTGTATACGATGCCATCATAGTCGGATCCGGTGCCGGAGGAGGTATGTCTACAAAAGTTCTGGCCGATGCCGGACTCAAAGTGGCCGTTGTGGAAGCGGGACCATTTTTTGATCCCAAGGATGCCAAACAGCAAACCCAGCTGAAATGGCCCTACGAATCGCCGAGAAGAGGGGCCGGTACTTCCAGGGATTTTGGCGAATTCGACATGGCCTACGGAGGGTGGGACATAGAAGGTCAGCCTTATACCCATAAGGATGGTACAAAATTCGACTGGTTTCGTTCTCAGATGCTTGGTGGCAGAACGAATCACTGGGGGCGTATCTCCCTCAGATTCGGGCCAAAAGATTTTAAGCATAAAGATGTGGACGGTCTGGGGGATAACTGGCCTATCAGTTATGATGATTTAAAGCCGTATTATGATAAACTGGATAAACTGATTGGTGTCTTCGGAACCAATGAAGGGTTGCCGAATGATCCTGATGGCTTTTTTCTTCCTCCACCCAAACCGAGGCTTCACGAATTATTCTATATCAAAGGGGCATCAAAATCAAACATCCCAGTCATCCCTTCGCGCCTTTCAATGCTGACAAAAAAGATCAACGAGGAAAGAGGGGTGTGCTTCTATTGCGGCCAGTGTTCGCGTTCCTGCCAGGTATACGCGGATTTCTCGTCAGGTTCCTGCCTTATTTTCCCCGCACAGAAAAGCAGGGGGCAGGTAGACCTTTTTGTCAATTCGATGGTGAGAGAAGTGATGGTTGATGCTGAGGGCAAAGCTACAGGCGTATCATATATCAACAGGGAGGATAGAAAGGAATACGAATTAAAGGCAAAGGTAGTCATCCTGGCTGCTTCGGCCTGCAGTTCAGCTCAGATCCTCCTGAACAGTAAGAGCAAACAGCATCCCAACGGACTTGGGAACAGCAGCAATGTGGTAGGGAAATACCTTCATGATTCCACCGGAGCAAGCAGGGCAGGTTTTATTCCCGGACTGATGAATCGCAAAATATATAATGAAGACGGGGTCGGGGGAATGCACGTTTATACTCCCTGGTGGCTGGACAATAAAAATCTTGATTTTCCCAGAGGGTATCATATAGAAGTCTGGGGCGGAATGGGAATGCCTAATTACGGATTTGGATTTAATCCGAACGATTTTAATAAATTCTTTGGTCTGCCGACAGGAGGTTACGGCAACGGACTCAGAGAGGATGTCAAAAAATACTATGGCTCCGTCATCGGCTTCGGAGGCAGGGGGGAAGCCATTCCCAGAGAAGACAACTATTGTGAGATTGATCCGACTACCGTGGACGAATTCGGTATTCCGGTATTGCGGTTCCACTATAAATGGTCCGATTTTGAAAGAAAGCAGGCCAAACACATGCAGGAAACTTTCGAAGAACTCATCACGAATATGGGCGGTGAAGTGCTGGGGGATACCCCGGGAGCCGACCTTGATTATGGCTTGCACAATCCGGGAAATATCATTCACGAAGTGGGAACTACCCGCATGGGGGATGACCCCAAGAGTTCCGTTACCAATAAGTATCAGCAATTACATGACTGCAAAAATGTATTTATAACCGATGCCGGACCCTTCGTATCGCAGGCTGACAAGAATTGTACGTGGACAATTCTGGCATTGTCCATGAGGGCTTCGGAATATATTGTTGACGAATTGAAAAAACAAAACATCTAAAATCATGGACAGACGAAAAAGTATAAAATCCATTCTCCTCGGATCCGTTGCCGGCGGCCTCGCGGTCAATGGTTGCAAACCTGATTCCGCGGCAACGGAGGAGGTCGCTGCCGTAAAAGCGGATGAAAAATACTTCGGAAGGACACCGAAGGAACTTGAAGAAATTGAAGAAATCAATGCAAAGCAGTTTTTTACCGCCCATGAACTGGAGACCATCGCGGTACTTTCCAACCTCATCCTGCCTCCGGGAGAAAAGGGGGGGATTAAGGAAGCCGGGGTACCTGAATTTATAGAGTTTATGGCAAAGGATGTACCTGAGCTTCAGACAGACCTCAGGGGAGGACTTATGTGGCTGGAACATAAGAGCAATACTTCCTATGGAAAGGAATTCAAGAACGCTTCTGTGGAAGAGCAGAAAAAATTGCTGGATCCGATCGCATTTTATGATTCAAAACTTCCCATGTCGTCACAACCCGTGGAAATCCAGTTTTTCGCACTCATGCGGAATCTGACACTTACCGGCTACTATACCTCAAGGATTGGCATTGAGGAACTGGGCTATAAGGGGAACACTGCCGCAGTATGGGACGGCGTTCCGCAGGAGGTACTTGACCAGCACGGAATGGCCTATGATGAAGCCTGGATTGCCAAATGCGTGGACCAGAGCAAGCGAGGCGTGATCGCCGAATGGGACGCGTCCGGGAAATTGCTTACATAGTCAATTGAGAAATCTTTTCCGGATAATGACTTGCCCTGGCCGGTTATAAAATATGGCAATTACTTACTGAAGTGCTGGCACTTCACATAATCTATAAATACACGAAGTATGAAAGTAAAATTAATAATGCCGCTATTCATTATGCTGCTTGTAATAAGTAATGCCCTCAGCGCACAGGAAGTAGGATTACAGCTTTACAGTCTTAGAGATCAGTTCAAAAAGGATGTTCCGGGGAGTCTGGATCTGATAAAGTCATGGGGGATTACAAAACTGGAAGGCGGGGGCACCTATGGGCTTTCTCCCGACGATTTTAAAAAGGCGCTGTCTGACCGCGGTCTTGAAGTGGTGAGTGTTGGCGCCGGCTATGAGGAACTACAAAATGAGCTCCCAAAAGTTATACGGAATGCGAAGGACTTCGGAGTTCGGTATGTGATGTGTGCCTGGATTCCGCACCAGGATGATAATTTTGATATTGAGAAGACAAAAGAAGCCGTGGCAGTTTTTAACAAGGCGGGGAAGGCGCTCAAAGCCGAAGGTCTGACCCTGGCCTACCATGCACATGGCTATGAGTTCCGACCTTATGAAAGCGGGACCCTCTTTGACTATATGGCAGAAAACGCCAGAGATTTTGCTTTTGAAATGGACGTTTATTGGGTGCAGCATGGAGGTGCGGATCCTATGGAAGTATTGAACAAATATCCCGATAAGTTCGTGCTGATGCATCTTAAGGATATGGCTGCCGGAGTAGCCGGAAATGAATCGGGCCATGAAGATGTGGAGACCAACGTCGTGCTGGGCACCGGCCAGGTTGACATTGCCGGATTGGTGCGGCGGGGTCGTGAACTGGGTATCGAATATATGTTTATTGAAGATGAATCTTCAAGAGTGGTTGAGCAGGTACCGCAGAGTCTTAAATTTCTGGAAAGTCTGGGGGAATAGCGGCTATGAAAGCGCACTTTTTGATGATTGCCTGCTGCGGGATTGGCTGTTTCTTTAACAGTTGTTCTGAAGATGCTGCCACTGAAAATGCGGGTCCTCCTAATATTATCTGGTTGGTCGCTGAAGATGCATCAACGGATTTTTTCCCTTTCTACGGAGATACAACGGTAGCATTGCCGCATCTGCAGTCTCTGGTCCAGGAAGGAGTTATTTTCCTTAATGCCTATGCCCCGGTACCTGTATGCGCTCCGGCCAGGAGTGCCATCATCACAGGTATGTATCCCACCACGTTGGGAACTCATAATATGCGCACTTACAATGGTTATGCGCAGGAAAATCAGCCGGGTCTCGGCATTCCGAACTATTCACCTCTGGTACCGGAAGGGGTGAAAATGTTTCCCGAATACCTCAGAAAAGCAGGCTATTACTGCACCAATAATGCCAAGGAAGATTATAATTTCCGGAAATTACAGGCAGCCTGGGATGCTAGCGGAACGGAGGCACACTGGAGAAACCGACCCGGGGAAAGCCCCTTCTTTGCGGTTTTTAATTTCGGGGTGACTCATGAATCCCAGATTTGGGAGCGGGGTAGAGATCCATTGCTTGTTTCTCCGGAAGCGGTTCCTGTCCCAGTTTATTTTCCAAATGACAGCACGGTTCGCCACGATCTGGCCGTGAATTACAGCAACCTTATCAGGCTAGACGAACAGGTCGGAGAAATTCTCAAGCAGTTAAAGGAGGACGGATTGTACGACAACAGCATCATATTTTTTTATTCTGATCATGGCGGACCATTCCCAAGATACAAGCGGTCTCTCTATGAAACCGGAATTAAAGTTCCGATGGTTGTAAAATTCAGGAATAACGAAAATGGAGGCACCTCAGATGAACGCTTTCTCAGTTTTATTGATCTTGCTCCGACCCTCCTGTCAATGGCCGGAGTCGAACCGCCGGCAGTGATGCAGGGAAAAGCACAATTCGGTCCCTACGAGGCGGGAAATAAATCGTCCTTTATTTTTGCATCCGCAGATCGGTTTGATGAAGTCTATGATCGACTGAGAGCTGTGCGTTATGGAAAATTTAAATATATCAGGAATTTCAATCCTGCCCTCAGCAATGCGCAGCCGTTGGCATATAGAGAACAAATGCCCATGATGCGAACAATGAGGGAGTTGTTTGATGACGATTCCCTGGATTCCATACAAAGTTTGTGGTTTGCTTCCCCTAAGCCGGAGGAAGAACTCTATAACCTAGAGGCAGATCCGGGGGAAGTAGAGAACCTCGCAACGGACCCGACTTTACGGGATACCTTGGTATATCTAAGAAAACAACTGGACCAATGGATCACTGAGACGAATGATCTCGGAAGCATTCCTGAAAAGGAATTGATTGAGAAATGGCTGCCTGATGGTGATCCAGGACAACTGCCTCCTTTGGAATTGATGGAAGAGGATTCCGTCATACGTCTTATATCCGGCAGACCAGACGCTACTATCTTATGGAAGCTACCTCAGGATACCATCTGGCAGTTATATTCGAACCCCCTGCCGATTGGTACAAGGTTTGAAGCGAAGGCAGAACGGATTGGATATATAGACAGCCCTGTTCTAACTTATGATTAAAGCGTCTCAACCGGAGTTTATATTTTAATGAGAGATTCAAATAGTTTGGTCCTGACACTCAGAACCGACAATTTGTGCTCTTAAATCACTACTCGATGCGCTTAAAAAGTAATAACCTGACTTCCGCTGCTTCCGCTCCTGGTATATTCATAGCTTTTAATGTCAACATGCCCCGGCCTTCTTTAAGACTTATAGTTCCCAACTTCATAGGCGCAAAATCTTTGACGTAGGACTCCACTCGTGGATATCGGTCATGTTCCATTCCGCGGATAGGCGGATCGTTGGCCTTCGTGATCTGAGATTCGACCTTACTGTCGCCAAAAGCCAATTGAATGGTAGCATCCACATCTTGTTCCTTACAGGTATAGTACAATTCTACTTCAAAATTCCCTGGATGAAGCACTTCAACATCCCATGACATGAAGTCAGCCGTTGTCCGCCATTGGGTAAAATAGGTGCAGTTAGGGAATTGATTGCTTCGGGTAATATTTCCATGCGGTATTCCGTCTCTTGCCGGGAGTTGGGTATTAATATAGTCCCGATGGCCAAGCGGAAATGGCCGTTTTTCATTTTTACTATTGCCCTGAATCACATCAGCCATCCAATGTTCAGAGGCCCTTATCATTTTTTTCCGGATGGCAGGAAACTGTGCTCCAATGTCTGTTTTTTGCCCCGGGTCAATAGTTATATCATACAACCTTCCTTGCGAATCAAGCCGATATTTTTCAGAACGTACACTGGTTTTTCCTGCCCAGTGGTTGTAGACGAGTCGGTTTTCCCACTCTGGTTCAGATTGGAAAATCAAAGGGGTAAGATCTTTACCATCAATTGGCTTTTTGAGTTCTGCCTGCACTTGTGCTAAACGTAAGACAGTGGGAAGTATATCGACAGAACTCGCAATTTTTGTCACATTTTTACCCTTTGTAATGCTGCCTTTATATTGAACAAAGAATGGGGATCGGACACCACCTTCATCTGTCGAACCCTTTTTCCCCCGCATGCCGCCGTTCCACCTCCAACCATTGGGACCATTATCGGATAAATAAATAAGGATCGTATTTTCCTCCAGGCCAAGTTCCCGTAATTTTTCAGACACGCGACCCACATTATAATCTATATTTTCAACCATGGACAAAGCTGCCCTGGTAAAATTAATTTCTTCCTTTTCTTCCCCATCATAGCGTTGTGAAAGATCTTTATTACTGAATCTATCCCAGTAAGGACTTGGAACTTGCATGGGGCTATGAGGGGTATTGAATGCGAGGTAGAGAAAAAAAGGCTCATTTCTGAACCGGGTGATAAACTTCAAACTCTTATTGGTAAGGTCATCCGCCAAAAATCCACTGCCCATGACTATTTCGCCATTATGTTCGAGCATTGGACTGAAATAATCCCCCCAGTGCCCCGAGGCAAATCCATAAAAGTCGTCAAATCCCCTCGCATTGGGATGATACGGGGGTTGCATTCCATTATGCCATTTCCCATAGACGGCCGTATGATATCCGGCCTTTTGTACTATATCAGCAAGGGTGGTTTCATCTGAATTGATTCGTTCCCCACCTTCTGAGGTGGCGTATACTCCCGTTCTTGGAAAATAGCGTCCGGTCAGCAATTCTGCCCGGGTTGGAGAACACACGGGTTGCACGTAAAAATTTTGAAAGGTTACGCCATTTTTTGCAATGTTATCAATATTTGGCGTATAAAGGTTAGTGTTTCCGGTAATACTCAGATCGCCCCAACCCTGATCATCCGCTAGGATAATGATAATATTGGGCTTTTTTGTTTCAGCCGGATTTTTTTCAGGCTCGCATGCGGAAAGAAGTATCGCCAGAAAAAAGAGTGATTGCTTTGTGATAATTTGAAATTTGCTCCGTAAATTATTTAAAGCTGCAAGCTGGAAAATAGTTTTTAAAGCCCTGTTACCGACCCTTACTGTCATCCTTAGAAAATTGCATCACGAACGTGACATTATGGACGTTATATCTTATTCCCGAATAGCCAGCCCTACCATGGAATCGGCGGTCCCGTAGTAAAGAAACCATTTGTCCTGATAATAGACCAGGCCTTCTGTGAACGTAGTACCTGCCTTATACTGCCCGGAAATTTCATGCGGAAGGTCGGGGCATATAAAAGGCGTTTCCAGGCGATTGACCATTTTATGGGGAGCAGTGTTGTCAAATAAAACCTGTCCCCCGCAATAGGTACCTTCCGGAAACTTACTGCTGGCGCCTTCCCCGCTCAGATTCTTTCCGTTATAGAGCAATAAAATGCCTTGTTCCGTGTAAAGAGCCGGGGGTCCGGGTTCAACCAGGTGACTGTCAAATTCAGTCAGACTGGGCTCGAATACGTGTAAAAGATTTCCCTGCGGGTCCAGCATCGGCTCCCAATCCAGACCATTTTCTGATTGTGCCAGGTTCATAAAAAGTTCTCCCCAGTACATAAGATATTTTCCATTGATCCGCTTGGCAATCAATCGCCCGTTGATGAGTTCAGTAACTACCGATCCTGACTTGCTCCAGATATCCAGAAACTTACCATCGTTGGCGGTTTCGAAAACGGGTCCTTCTTTTGTCCACTCCCTGAGATCACTGGAACTGGCCACAGACAGGCGGGCGAGATCCGTATTCCAGCTTGTATAGAACATCAGATACCCGCCTTCCGGTGTCTCCACAATCCTGGGATCTTCTATCCCCCCGGGATAGTCCCATTTTTTAAACTCATCATTGGAGGGAAAGAGAACGGGTTCAGGAAACTTGGTAAAGAGGATGCCGTCGGTGCTGTATGCCAGCCCGATCCTGGAAGTGCGACCGCCAAGGATGGCTTTCGGATTGTCTTCAGCTCTGAAAAGCATAAAAACAGTATCATGACGTACGATGGCGGCAGGGTTAAAGACATCCGCTTTTTGCCAGCGAACTTGCTTTTCCGTGATCGGATCGTTGAAGATATAGGTGCTGTCGGCAGTCATGACTGGATTCACTTTAGTTTTTTTAAAATCCAGCATCCATGGTGATGCATTTTCAGAATTGGTTTTGGCGATCCCTGTTTGTTTTGTCTTACAGGAAACACCCGCCAGAAGTAAAAACAGCCAGCAAAGTAGAATAGGCCTCATATCTTGTGAATTTTTGACTCTCGTTTAAAGTAACTATTATTCTCCATCCCACCTAATATTGATGATGAGCTTCTGGGATACTAGAGATGATACTGGTCATATTCACTATAATGAGAAAATAATAGGTGAGTGTGTTTTGAAAGTTCAAACTTCTCCTTGGTGGGTATACATCAATGATCAGAAACTCATTAAAGAAGGAAAAGCATAAGCTACTCCCTTTTGTTAAAAGGGGGGTGGCTTCGCGCTAGCTAAGACGGAGGGATTTCTAAAGTTCATTTTCTTTGCTGTGCCTTCCTCTCGCTTCGCTCGTCGGAGGCAATTGAAAACGAACGAAAACCTGCCTGCCGTAGGCAGGGAAAGGGCACTTTTTCCGAGGTATATTTGGCAGACGCCAAAACCATCACTATTTCCTAAATTTTACTCACGTCATACTTTTTTTCTATCGGTGTTCGTGAATGCTGGGCATTTCTCCAAGGATTCGAAAATTCTTAACGGAAACAGTTCTTATACTGCGGAAAAAGAGTTCCATCCATTCAAGCTGATTGCAAATCGGGTCGATTGGAAAGGTCACCTCTGTTGAGTTATGTTGAGGCAGCAAATAGAATCACACGGGATTGGATTGTTTTAAAAGGCAAAATCTAAAAGCTCCTCCCTTTTTTTTAAAGGGAGGTGGCTTCGCGCCAGCGAAAACGGAAGGATCCTCGCCTATACTAAACATAAGGCATACCCTAATAAAATCACCTCATTCCATCACCTGTTAAGGGCATCCATCCCAGCTTTTAGGCATTCAAGTCAATGTAAGTCACATAGTTTGAAGCGGAAAGCTACACAATTTCCTCTTTTATATTGAATATGCCTTTCCCTGTCTGGGATCAATAAATATTATGACTACCTTGAGATCAATTACACCCCAACCGGCGATGCACCCACCCCAAACAAAAATGCATGGTTTCCTGCTTCCATGGATGCTGATCGTTTCCATTTTCTCCTGCGAACGCGATTCATCTGAGGCGAAATCCTATACTTTGTCCGGAGCTCTTTCCAAATGGCAGCCGGTCACCCTGGCTTTCAGAGGTCCGCATGTCAGTGAAACAGATTCCGTTAATCCCTTTATGGATTACCGCCTGGTGGCCGATTTTAAAAATGACAGTTCGCAAATCCGCGTGGATGGTTTTTTTGCCGCTGACGGCAATGCCGGAAATTCGGGGGCGTCGGATGGTGACCTCTGGAAAATCCTTTTTTCACCTGAAAAGGCCGGAAAATGGAAATTTGATGCCCGTTTTCTCAGAGGTAGCGGTGTCGCATTCCGCGACCCTGATAGTGAGGATTCTGAAGAATTATGGCGTATTGAAGGCAATTTTGATATCACAGAGGTAGATTCGGCGGAAACGGGTTTCTATCGTGACGGAAAATTGACAGGGGGAAGCGCCTACCTCCGAATGAGTGAAACCGGGAAATTGTTTATCAAAAATGGGGTAGAGGCGATGGACAGTTTCCTGGCATCTTCAGATTTGGAAGGAACCGCTGATCCGGGAGATCCAATGTCCGCGAAAGCCTTCCATCAGGAGGATTGGACCGAGGAGGATCCCTTATGGGGAGATGAGCAGGGTAAGAGTCTTATCGGAGCTTTAAACTACCTTGCTTCAGCAGGCCTTAACAGCCTGTCGCTTTCAACCACTCATATCGGCGAAACTGGCAGACAGGTATATCCATGGCTATCAGCAGGGCAGTGCAGCCGTTATGATGTTAGCAAACTCGATCAGTGGGAACAGGTCTTCCGGCATATGGACCGACTAGGGATTTCTATTGATTTCAGAGTAGCCGATTCGGGAGAGACCCCTTTGGCCTTGGGTTCAGAGCGCCACCTGTACTTTAGGGAAATGGTAAGTCGATTTTCACATCATCCCGGCCTTGTCTGGCATTTACCATCGGGAGACGGTACCAATACAGATCAATTAAAGGCGGATGCGGACTTGCTAAGGAGCTTAGACCCCTACCGCCATCCCATTGCGCTTAGTAATGCACTGCCTCTTCCCGATACCGTTAATGGAAAACCTAGCAAAGCGTACGGCATCGTTTTTAAAACTCTAACGGAGATTTCGGGCATGGCGATCGGGGCGCTGCACTTACCGGATACCACGGAACTGCATAAGGAAGCTTTAAAATGGGTTCGAACTTCAAGGAAAGCACGATCACCCTGGGCGCTGGACATCCTTCAACCCGGATTATATAGTTCGGTGCAGCCACCAGATTCCACATTCGCCGGCAACTATAGGCAACTTATGAAGACGACACTTTGGGGATCATTGATGGCTGGCGCCGCCGGTAACTCGTGGAAGGTGCCAAAGCGCCAGTATATAGCGGATGGCCCGTTGGACGCAAATTTTCGTGAGATGGACTCCTGGTGGCAGATCACACAGAACGCCACCCAATTCTTTACGAGCCACGTGAATTTTACAAAAATGCAAAGCCATGACGAACTGCTTAGCAATCCTGCTGCCTTCTGTCTGGCTTCCGTAGGTGAAGAATATCTCGTTTACCTGCCGGAATATGAGCAAACCGACCTGGCAATAGGGGATGGTAATTATGTCATTGCTTTCTTCGATCCCTATCGGGGAGGTAAACTCCTGGATAAGAAGAATCAGGGATGGGAGATAACCAAAGCCAACAGTGTTTCCCTGTCGGCATATGACGGTCAGCAACACAAGGATTGGGTGATACTTATCAAAAAGAAATAATATGAAAGCCTTCCTTACTCTTCTGGGTATACTGATCCTTCTTTGCTTGTCGGGATGCAGAGATGCCGTGACTGCTCCTGAAGATGAGGCTCGTACATCCTCGATGGATTCCACCGTTCCCGAGGCCAGAGTGAAGATCGTTGCGCCGATTTTAAAATCCCTTGAAGGTATTCCTGATACCACCTTTATCCTGTTGAAAGACTTTAGCGGAGATTTTAGGTATGATCTCCGATACGCTACGGAAAATAACTTTCTCAAAGCACAGGTGTACGATTGCGCGCGATGCTATACACGGGTAAAAACAGCAAAGGCACTTATTGCCGCCAACGCTGATTTTTTAAGGCTTGGTTACCGCATAAAATTTTTCGACTGTTATCGACCCAATTCCGTGCAGTATAAAATGTGGGCTCTGGTTCCTGATCCGCAATATGTGGCCAATCCCATCAAGGGATCAATTCACAATAAGGGAGGCGCTGTGGATATTACCCTGGTCGATCGAAACGACCTGGAACTGGATATGGGAACCGACTTTGATTTCTTTGGGAAAATGGCCTATCACGACAATAAGGACCTGCCGGCGGTCGTCCTTGAAAACAGGAGAATTCTTAGAGAAACCATGGAGAAACATGGTTTTTGGTCCATTCGTACTGAATGGTGGCATTATAATCTCTCAACAGCATCTGCAGATAAGGTAGCAAATTTTAAATGGGCCTGTGATTAGTCATATTAGCATATCTTTAAACTCCCGAATTACCGCTGACACAAGGGGATTAGAACGTGGCGCTAACGGTCCGGAAATTATCAAAATAAAATTACCGTTATATGATAAAATACTTATGGATAATAATTTTTTTGGTGGCAGCTCATTTAAAAGCACAGGACACGATCATTCCCCTATGGCAGGAAGAAATTCCAAACAGAATCCCTTCCTCTGAGAAGGAAATTCATGAAAGGGAAGACATTCTCAGAATCAGCAAGGTACAGGAACCTCATCTGGAGGTATATTTACCTGCAAAAGCCAATGCGAACGGGAAGGCCATGCTTATTTTTCCGGGCGGCGGGTACCATATCCTCGCTTATGATTGGGAAGGCACCGATATAGCAAAATATCTGAATTCCAAAGGCATAGCCGGAATAGTAGTGAAATATCGCCTGCCGGTATCCGAATCCCTGAAGGAAAAGTACAATGTACCGCTGATAGATGCACAAAGGGCCATCAGGGTGGTACGTTCTCAGGCGTCTGCATGGAATGTGAACCCTGCGAAAATAGGGGTGATGGGTTTTTCCGCGGGCGGACATCTGGCCTCCACCCTTGGAACACATTTTGAGGAAGAAGTCTATCCGCCGGGAGATGCGGTCGACGCCCTGAGTGCGCGGCCCGATTTTATGGTTCTGGTCTACCCGGTCATTAGTTTTGGTAAAATTGCCGTCCATCAGGGTTCAAAAACAGCCTTGCTCGGAGAGAATCCTTCTGTGGCATCCGTTGATCGTTTTTCAAATGAACTCCGGGTAACCGCAGAAACGCCTCCCACCCTGTTGGTGCATGCGACCGATGACACCGGAGTGAGTCCCTTGCATAGTATGCTGTTTTATGAGGCCCTGCTGAAAAACAAAGTGCCGGCTGCCCTTCATATTTATCCCCGCGGAGGCCATGGCTTTTCCCTGGCAACTGCTGATCCCTACCTCAGAGGATGGACAGAGCGGGTCTTCGAATGGTTGGAGGCTATGGAGTGATTCAGGAGGTGAAATCTTCCGGCATCGGATGCTTCCAAGGATCCCTGTATGATCTGATTAGTTTTTTTGTGGTTTCCGGATCTCCGGTAATTATTCTTTTTTCCGGATCATAGACCAAAGTTCTTTTGGCCTCCATGGCAAGATTCGCCAGGATACAGCTGGCAGTTGATATATGGCCCTGGAGAATATCAGCAATGGGCAAAGTACCTTTATCTATGGCAGCGAGAAAATCAAGCATATGCAGTCTTGTGGCCGGTGCGGCATTCAATTCTATATCTTTTTCAGTTACATCTTCCGGGTATTTTTCCTTTTCATAAACCACGTCCATATGGATTGGTTTTCCATCGCCCTGAGGAACAAAATCATATTGCATGGTACTTCCGGAAAGAGTGCCTTTGTCCCCAAATAATTTGAAAGACCACGGATATTCCGGATCCGCAGGAGTACCCCACGAGCGGTGCTCCCACAAACAAGTTAACCCGTTATATTCAAATAGGGCGGTCTGGGTATCGGCAATATTTGATTTTCCATCCTTCTGAACCAGAATTCCTCCGGTGGAACTGATCTTATTAGGCCAATCAAGGTTGAGCATCCACCGAACTGTATCAAGCATATGGACGCACATGTCGCCCATGATGCCATTGCCGTACTCCATAAATGTGCGCCACCAGCGCTTATGGGGTATTCCGTCATAGGGTCGCAATGGGGCCGGCCCGGTCCACATGTCATAGTCCAAAAAATCCGGCACGGGTTCGACGGGAGGATTGCCATTGGCCCGCATATGGAAATAGCAGCACATCTGCACATGGGAGACCTTCCCGAGCAGCCCTGCGTCTACTATATTCTTTTTGGCTTCTATGAGATGCGGTGTACTCTTCCGTTGTGTCCCGACCTGGACCACACGATTGTATTTTCTTGTGGCGGCTACCATCGCCTCTCCTTCCATCACATCCACACTGATCGGCTTTTGAACATAGACATGAGCGCCCGCTTTCAGCGCTTCGATACATTGTAAGGCGTGCCAGTGATCCGGAGATCCGATCAGAACGATATCAAGGTCCTTCTCTGCGAGCATTTTTCTGTAATCTGAGTATAAGCGTGGTTTCTTCCCCGATTTCTGCCGCATGGAAACCATGGTTGCTGCTTCATTCAGAAAATTGCTATCCACATCGCACAGAGAGACCACTTCGACATTACTGACCTGAATGAGCCGGAATAAATCACTCTTACCATACCAGCCAGCACCGATTAGCCCCACCCTCCAGGGTTTGTCCCGGTAAACAAGGTCAAAACCATACATCCCAAAGGATGAGAGTACAGCAGCGGCCGTAGCTCCATGTAAAAAATGTCTGCGATTGATGTTGAAGGAGGAATTTGCCATAGGTCGGGTTTAAAATTTGTAATAATAGCGAATCAAAGGAATTTTAAATATACTTATAAAATCCGTTTATTCCAGCTTTTCACATCGGAGAACCAGGAGATGTTCAGCGGCGTCCCTTATAAAGAAAAGGTAGACATCCCCACCCTCCGGGATCTTAAATTTTTCTCTGATTGTAACCACGGTTTCCGGAAAATTTCTGGTGGTGATATTGGCTTTTAGTTGTGCGAAGCGGCGCATAGGACCCTTCTTATAGGGTATCGTCTCTAATATCCTGAAAATCCTTCCCGGAAATTCAATGCGTTCACCGGAAGTATATAAGTGGGTATGCTCGTGTAGCTTTCGCAAAGCCATCCTGGCACTGATTAATTTAAAAGCGCCTGCCTTTAGCAGGGCAGGATTGGGTTCATAGAGATATTCAAGGGGCTGCCCAATTTCCGGAACCGCCTGCCTTTCTTCATCAGGATGAAAGTCGAAAGTCCATCTCACCGCGTTTCGGAAATTCACGGTTTTAATGATCACTTCACCATAGTACTTCCTGTGGAGTACCCATAATAATTCTTTTACCTCATTGTTTACGGCAACAACATGCACCTCCTTAACTCCCTTCAGTTGGCTGATACCCATAGAAATATCCAGAAGGGGTGCTGCTTTGACCATGACCCGTTCAGACTTTGAGAAAAAAAGATCCAGATGTACGGGAACGTCGGGCTTACAATCCGAGAACTTAAATACCCTGCTCCCGCCCACCCTCCGTGACGGATCAAGATAAAGCCAGTCCGCCTTATTGCTTACTTTTTCCAGAAACCCGATGGAGTCGGCAACCATTACCTCCGTATTGTCTGCCCCAAGTACATTAAAATTATGGGCGGCAATGGAGGCCAATTCTGCATCCTGTTCACAATAGGTAACATGTCCTACAGTCCTGCTAAAAAAATAGCTATCCACTCCGAAACCTCCGGTAAGATCAATAAGCGATGTCCCGCTGACAAGATCAGATTTATAGAGTGCGGTAATTTGGGAGGATGACTGTTCCAGATTTTCCTTTTTCGGAAAGTAAATACCTGGTGTTGAAAACCAAACCGGAAGCCGTTCCTCGCACTTTTTCCTCCCTTCCAGCTGTTGTGCCAGTTCTATGGAAGTTATGCCCTCAAAAAGAGGCTTTTTTAACGCAACTGACAGGATGTCAGTACGCAAATATTCTTGTATAAATTGTTGTACACCAGATTTTAATAACTTCTTATTCAAAGTAAAGCTATATATCTTTTGTCAAACGCCTTACAATCTTATTCTCGTTAAGAAATTCTTTAAAAACCACCTTTAAAGCGGTATATCCCGGAACTGCCACGATCATTCCCACGACACCGAAGAGCAGACCGGCAATGATGATCACCAGAAAAATTTCAAGGGGGTGCGATTTTACGCTATTAGAGAATATAAAGGGTTGGGAAAAGAAGTTGTCCACTACCTGCCCTATGCCAAGTCCAAGCAGTACATATCCTGTTTTTGGAAGGATCACCGTACTGAAATCGGATCCCAGATTACTGCTCATGGTAAGAAAGATCATGATGGCTCCTCCTATTATTGGGCCTATGTATGGGATAATATTGAATAGTGCACATAAAAAGGCGATCACAACGGCATTCTCTATGCCGATAAGTAACAGCAGAATGGTGTAAATGATGAACAATACGAAAATTTGAAGGAGCAGTCCCACAAAATACCGTGACAACAATCCATTGATCTTTTCAATGGAATTCACCAGATTGCTTTCCCTGTTGACAGGAACAAACGTGAGCATACCCCTTTGCAGAAGTTTGCTGTCTTTTAAAAAGAAGAAGGAAATAAACAACACGGAGAAAAGACCAATACTCACGGAACTGAGGATGCTGACAAAGGAATTCAGGATATTCGGTATAAAGCCTATATTTAATCCTTCCAGTACATTCTTCTGTAAATCAGCCTCTAAGATCATGCTGTTTACGGTAGCCGGGGAAGCCCCGAAGTACTGTGTGATTTCCCTATATATCGAATTCAGACTTTTTTGAAGTGCATCTATATTCAGTAGCGACAGGTTCTTGCCTTGCTCAGTGATCAGGGGTACGAACAGGGCGACTATTCCTACCAGCACACCTACCATTAAAAGCATTGTTGTTATTACCGCGATAATATTGGGGAGCTTAGCCCTCCGCCTTAAAAACAACACTACGGGGCGGCCTATTAAGGCTGTTACCGCTGCCATGGCAATATAGGCCAGTACCGAGCGGATCAGGTAAAGAAAGTAGAGAACAAGCACAATCCCCGCAAGAATACCTACGGCTCTGAGAATACCGTTGGCAATGGTTTTAGCTGTCATTGGTCAGTTATTGAATACGTATTGAATAATATTGGCGCCCATTTGAAGGGCCTTCAGCCGCACTTGTTCCGGATCATTATGCACTTCGGCATCTTCCCAGCCATCGCCCAGATCTGATTGAAAGGTAAAGAGCAACACCAGCCGTCCTTCATTAAAAATACCAAAGGCCTGTGGTCTCTTGGCATCGTGTTCATGGATTTTAGGCAGTCCTTCCGGAAAATTATAGGATTGAGAAAACAGGGGGTGGTCGGCACCTAATTCCGTCAATGGGGTTTCAGGGAAAACCTTAGTGAGTTCTTTCCTCAGATAAGGCTCCATACCATAATTGTCGTCAATATGCAAAAAACCTCCCGAAAGGAGATAAACTCTCAGATTTTCAGCTTCTTCTTTCGAGAAGAATATATTCCCATGCCCCGTCATGTGCAGAAAAGGATACTCAAAGATTTCGGAGCTGCCTACCTCAACATTGCCGGGTTTTAATTGGATGTCCGTATCGATATTAGCATTGCAGAATGCGATAAGATTGGGCAGAGCGGTAGGATTGGCATACCAGTCTCCCCCACCATTATATTTCAGTACGGCAAGTTCCTGTGCATGAATGAGGCCTATCGAAAAAAAAAGCAGGAAAACCGTAAGTAGTTTCATATTGGCCGACAAAAAGAAGACATCCAAATGTACTAATAATCATGTGTAAAAAGAGCATTGCGGCCGTTTTAGTTACAGGAGTTTTCTGGCTTTTAGCTTTTAGCGGGGACAGCGGTGTGGCGGCATCGGAGCATCCGGAAATGACTGTCGACACTTTTGAAGCGGTGGTGGTTTTGGAATTGTTTACTTCTCAAGGCTGTTCGAGTTGTCCTGAAGCTGACGCCCTCTTGAAAAAAGCGAAGGAGCAGGGTGATAATCAGGTTTTCGCGCTCTCCTATCACGTAGATTACTGGAATTATATAGGCTGGGCCGACCCGTTTAGCCAATCGCAATATGCTGAGAAACAACGACGCTACAATGCAAAATTTGATTACAAAAGTAATTATACCCCTGAAATGGTAATCAATGGCAGGGATCACTTTGTTGGTTCAGACGCCTCCAGGCTGTACTCCGAAATCAGGCAGTACAAAAAGCTCAGAACCCCTAATTCCATCGCCTTTAAACAACTACATAGAAAGGCAGCAACCCTGAATTTTTCCTATGGAGTTTCCGGGGATCTGACCGGTAAAACAGTACGCGCAGTACTGGTTCTTGATGAGAGAACTACAAAAGTAGCACGAGGAGAGAATAAAAATCGCTCAATTACAAACAGCAATATTGTGATTGCGGAGAAAAATATGAACCTATCAGAGGGTAGCGGAGAAGCTACTATGGCCATTCCGGGGATCGTGGCGTCTGAAGAAAAGATCAGCCTGATTCTGCTGGTAGAAGACCGTGAATATGCAATTACTGCGGCTGCCGGAAGGTCCATAGACAAGGGATAAAGAAGAAGATGTTGTTGTTAGTGGTTCCGCACTTATCCGGCTGTAGTCAGATAAGTGCGGATTTTTTATGCCTCCCGGTCATCAGTTGCCATTATACAGGTTGATGGCGGTGCAGGCCACAACGGCGGCTGTCTCTGTTCGCAACCGGGCTTCTCCAAGTGTAATCGGGGCGAATCCCGCCTCCCTGGCCCTGAGGATCTCTGCCGTTGTAAAATCTCCTTCAGGACCGATAAGGATCGTAATCTCCGTGTCCGGCGCGACCCCGGGGGTTAATTTGCTCTTTTCACCCGGCTCGCAATGGGCGATATAACGGAGCCCTTGCCGGTCCCGGTTGAGAAATTCGTCCAGGGTCATTAGGGGATGGAGAACGGGGAGGTAGCTTCGCAGTGACTGCTTCATTGCAGCCAGGATAATTTTCTCCAGGCGCTCCGCTTTGATCACTTTTCTTTCGGATCGTTCGCAGAGAACGGGTGTGATTTCCGCAACTCCGATTTCCGTTACTTTTTCCAGAAACCATTCGTATCGATCGATCAATTTGGTAGGTGATACTGCCATATGAAGCGTGTGTGGCTGTTTGGCCTCCTTCCGGGAACCCTGTAGATCCACTGTACAGATTTTCATGTTTATCCGTCGAATCACAGCGGTAAATAAATCTCCTTTTCCATTGGTAATGAGGATTTCATCACCTTCTTTCTTACGCAACACTTTAAAAAGATGTCTGCTTTCTTCAACACCCAGATTGCATTGCCTGGTGCTGACATCCAGATCGGGATTATAGAAAAGCTGCATGCCTCACCTCTTTAAATTTCAGTGTTGAAAAGAAAATTTTAATTAAGCCTATATCGGGCTTTTGCCGTAATTCCATGACCGGTGAAATCCTTGCTGCAATATTTCAGATAGCCTACGATTCCAATCATGGCGGCATTGTCTGTACAGTATTCGAATCTCGGGATATATATCTGCCACCCAAATTCTTCCCCGCAACGCCTTAGTGCGTTCCGTATCGCTGAATTTGCAGAGACGCCCCCTCCGATGGCCACGCTCTTAATCCCGGTCCTGACCACTGCCATTTTTAGTTTCTCCATGAGGATGCTGGTGATGGTTGCCTGAATAGAGGCACAGAGGTCGTTCATATTTTTTTCAATGAATTCAGCATCTTTTCTTGTTTCAGCTTCTAAAAAGTAACGGATGCTTGTCTTCAGACCGCTGAAGCTGAAATCGAGACCAGCTACCTTAGGTTTGGCAAAAACAAATGCAGCCGGGTCACCCATCCCGGCATGTTTATCGATTAATGGGCCTCCGGGATACGGAAGGCCCAGAAGTTTGGCGCTTTTATCAAAAGCCTCCCCAATGGCATCGTCCAGGGTTTCCCCGAGAATTTTCATATCAAAATGCGATGAAACGAGTACTATTTGCGTGTGTCCCCCACTGATAGTACAAGCCAGAAAGGGGAATTCCGGAACCTGCTGATCTTCCTCTTCAATAAAATGAGCCAGGATATGCGCCTGCATATGATTCACCTCTATAAGCGGGATATCAAGCGCCAGTGAAATCGACTTGGCAAAGGAGGTTCCGACGAGCAAGGAGCCCATAAGACCGGGACCTCGTGTAAAGGCTATGGCGGATAATTGTTTTTTGTCGATATTTGCGGTGGCCAGTGCCTGGTGCACCACAGGAACAATATGCTGTTGATGGGCGCGGGAAGCAAGTTCCGGAACAACACCTCCATATTGCTCATGAATTTTCTGGGTCGCGACTACG
>JBGTMS010000132.1:0-14478 GCA_041743425.1 Zeaxanthinibacter sp.
GCCTTCGCCCTAAAAGGTTCTACATAAATCGTGTCACCCTCCTTAAATCTTCGCATGTGCAATTGACAAGTCGCTATGCCCCGATCTGGACCATGGGGCCGACCGTTAATAAAAAGGGAACACATACCACAGATACCTTCCCTGCAATCATGGTCAAAGGCAATCGGATCTTCACCCTTTTGGATAAGGTCATAGTTAAGCGTATCCAACATTTCCAGAAAGGAATCGTCGGCGTTCACATCGTTCAACTTATATTCAACAAGGCCTCCTTTACGCTTGAAATTTTTCTGTCTCCAAATTTTTAAGGTCAATTTCATCCGAACTAATTTATAGTCTATTTGTAACTTCGCTGTTTTACCTCGATGTTTTCATATACCAGTTTTTCTTTATGCAACTGGGCGTTTCCAGGTTCTCCCTTGTATTCCCATGCTGCTACATGGGCGAAATCTACATCGTTGCGCATAGCTTCACCATTGGAGGTACGGAATTCCTCCCTCATATGTGCGCCACACGATTCTTCCCTGAACAGGGCATCCTTGGCATACAGTTCCGCCAATTCCAAAAAATCGGCCAAACGACCGGCCTTGGCCAATTCTTCATTGAATTCTTCGGCAGTTCCGGGAACAATCACGTTTTTCCAGAATGCTGCGCGAACAGACTTTATTTCTTTCATCGCGGTTTCCAATCCTTTTTTATTCCGATTGATGCCGCAATACTTCCACATGATCGTTCCCAGTTTTTTATGGAAATAGTCCACGGGATGGGAACCTTTATTATTGATTAATCGGTGGATTCTTTCGGTGACTCTAGATTCCGCCTCTTCAAATTCGGTCGTTGTCGTGGGAATCTTTCCGGTACCGATATCCTGTGAAAGATTGCCACCGATGGTATAGGGCAGTATATAATACCCGTCGGCAAGGCCTTGCATCAAGGCGGAAGCCCCTAAACGATTGGCGCCATGATCGGAAAAGTTGGCCTCCCCTATCGCAAAGAGACCCGGTACGGTAGTCATCAGATTATAGTCTACCCAAAGTCCGCCCATGGTATAGTGGGTCGTCGGATAGATCATCATGGGAGTTTCATAGGGGTCTTCATCCATAATCTTCTCGTACATCTGGAAAAGATTACCATATTTTTCCTTGATCATTTCCTTGCCCAAACGGCTTATTAAGGTATCATCATTTGTATCCAGCCCTTGTATATTACCCTGTTCTTTTCCCAAGCGATGAATGGCAGAGGCAAAATCCAAAAATACGGCCTGCCCGGTAACATTAACCCCATAACCTGCATCACAGCGTTCCTTAGCGGCTCTCGACGCTATATCCCTAGGTACCAGATTACCGAAGGCCGGGTATTGCCTTTCCAGATAATAATCTCTGTCCGCATCGGCTATATCGTTCGGTTTTTTTGTGCATTCTCGGACGGCCTTGGCATCTTCCAGTTTCTTTGGTACCCATATTCTACCGTCGTTCCGAAGCGATTCCGACATCAGGGTCAGTTTCGACTGGTTCGGGCCGCCAACAGGAATGGCCGTAGGATGGATTTGATTAAAACAGGGGTTGGCCAAAAAAGCACCCCGTTTATGGGCTTTATAAGCTGCCGATGCATTGCTGCCCATTGCATAGGTAGATAGGTAGAACAGATTTCCATAGCCACCAGAGGCGATGACCACGGCATGTGCCGAATGTCGGTCTATCGTTCCGGTCACTAGGTTTCTGGAAATTATGCCACTGGCCTTGCCGTCTATAAGAACTACATCCATCATTTCGTGCCTATTGAACATTTCGATCTTTCCCCGGCCGATCTGCCGGTTCATGGCCGAGTATACGCCCAACAACAATTGTTGCCCCGTCTGGCCTTTGGCGTAAAAAGTTCGGGATACCTGTACCCCGCCAAAGGAGCGGTTGTCCAAAAGCCCTCCATATTCCCTCGCAAAGGGAACGCCCTGTGCCACGCATTGGTCGATGATATTCGAGGATACCTCGGCCAACCGGTACACATTGGCTTCACGCGAACGGTAGTCGCCCCCTTTGATAGTATCGTAAAAAAGGCGATAGACGGAATCGCCATCGCCTTGATAATTCTTGGCCGCATTGATACCTCCCTGCGCCGCGACCGAATGTGCCCGACGCGGAGAATCTTGAAAACAGAACGATTTTACGTTATAGCCCAGTTCCGCCAAGGTCGCTGCTGCCGACCCCCCGGCCAGACCGGTACCGACCACGATAACATCCAAAGAACGTTTGTTCGCCGGACTTATAAGTCTGATGCTGTTTTTATGGTTCGTCCATTTTTCGGCCAACGGACCTTCGGGTATTTTGGCATTCAAAATATTCATTCAATGGCGTTTACAGATGATGGTCCAAAATTTGGTGCGCATCGATCAAAGGTGCTCCGTGCATAATCTCGTCCGAAGCCTGATTGATGAACTTGTCAAAATTCAGATGGAAGGAATGGGCCAATTGAATGGCCTTGCTAACATAAGCCCCTTTTTGCAACCAAGTGTTCATAGGATTCAACATTTCTGTGGGAACGTCCTTACAATATTTGGGCATGTGCAGCCCGAAAATAGGATGTTGTTCATAATCCACTTTTTCCAGTTCGCCTTCCAATATCGAAGAAATCATTGCCCTTGTATATTTTAGTTTGATACGCGACCCAACACCATAAGGCCCTCCAGTCCAACCCGTGTTTATAAGCCAAACATTGACCCCTGCCTCGGTCATTTTCCCGCTCAACATTTCAGCGTATACCGTGGGATGCAAAGGCATAAACGGTTCTCCGAAACATGCTGAAAAAGAAGGTACTGGTTCGTTTATTCCCGCTTCGGTACCTGCCACTTTGGCCGTATAGCCCGAAATAAAATGGTAGGCGGCCTGGCCTGGAGTTAATTTTGATACCGGAGGCAAGACCCCAAAGGCATCACAGGTCAAAAAGAAAATATTTTTTGGGTTTTTTGCCAAGGAAGGCACCTTTATATTATCGATATGCTCAATGGGATAACTGACCCGAGTATTCTGCGTTATCGAACTATCGGCATAATCCACTTGGTTCGTGCCTTCCTTAAAGACCACATTTTCTAGCAAGGCACCCGGTCGGATGGCACGGAAAATATCTGGCTCTTTCTCTTCGGTAAGGTCGATAACCTTGGCATAGCAACCCCCTTCGAAATTAAAGATGGTATTATCCGCTGCCCATCCATGCTCGTCATCGCCAATAAGCTTTCGGTCGGGATCTGCGGATATTGTTGTTTTACCTGTTCCCGACAGTCCAAAAATTATGGCTGTATCACCATCCTCGCCCACATTGGCGGAACAATGCATCGGCAATACGTTCTTTTCGGTGGGAAGAATAAGGTTTAGGGCCGAGAAGATACCTTTTTTCATTTCCCCGGTATAGGCGGACCCTCCAATCAAAGCTATTTTTTTTGTAAAATTTATTATCGAAAAATTGCCCGCACGGATACCGAACGATGTGGGATCATTAGCCTCGAATCCCGGAGCGCAAAGCACCAGCCACTCTTCTTCAAAGTCTTCCAATCCATCTTCCTCCAAACGAAGGAACATATTTTTGATAAAAAAATCTGACCATGGGTATTCCGTAATCGTACGTACATTCATGCGATATTCGGGTGCTGCGCAGACAGCTGCATCCCGAACATAAATTTCCTTTCCTGATAAATAGGCGGTGACTTCTTTATAAAGTTGGTCAAAGTTTTCAGGGTCCAAGGGTTTGTTAATCCTTCCCCACCATACCTTGTCCTTTGTATAATCGTCCTTGACCAGAAAACGGTCTTTGGGCGACCTTCCGGTAAACTTTCCAGTGTTGACGCAGAGGGTTCCGTTTTCGGTCTCGGTTCCCATCCCCTT
This sequence comes from Zeaxanthinibacter sp., assembly GCA_041743425.1. GTDB lineage: Bacteria > Bacteroidota > Bacteroidia > Flavobacteriales > Flavobacteriaceae > JTS-RE37. Next base: position 3,870 of record JBGTMS010000132.1, read on the forward strand.
ATCCATGGTTAGTTTTTGAAGCATTTCGCCATCCAAATTCCACTGTGCGGTGGTATTTTTGAGACCATATTTTTGGAGGTCCTTGTTTCTAGGTGTTTTCAATAATGTTTTTACCATTCTAATTGATTTTTAGATTATTTCCTTTGCGATTAAATCGGCAACGCTCATCAACCTCCTGGGAATCTATTGATCTGCTTATAAAATTTTAATCAATGGCCAGCACAGGGACTTTGGAATGCAAGGTCAACATTTGCGTCAACTTCCCCTCCGAGGGTTCGCTGTGTTCTATATGGTTCCTTGGAAAAATGGCGATTAGGTCAAGTTCATGCTTCGATGCATAGGTCAAAATACCATCGACCACATCTTCGTTCTTGATAAAGATACGTTCCGCATAAAAATTTTCGAGATAGTATTCCATGGCGTTCTGGTTTTTTTCCTCTTCTTTAGAATATCCATAATTACCGGGCCGGTTCTCGATTGTTACCACATGAACCTTGGCATTGAATCGCCGTGCGAATTCCAATAAGGTTCCCAAACCTTGGGTATCGTCGATTTCCTCCTGTCCAAGAACTAGGGCGATACGCTTCAACTGAAAATGACCTTGACCTCTTGGCACCACAAGAACAGGGCAGCCTCCCGCCAAAACCAGTTTTGAAGTGTTCGTCTGTTTGGCATCGGCATCCTTTTTGGCACCGAAAGTGCCCATAATCACAAGGTCTATATTCTTCGTTTTTTGAATATTTAATAAAGATTGGGTCAACGAGCCACTTCGTGTTGTCAATTCCAACTTGTTTTTGAGCTGTCGATTGTATTTTTCCACGATTTTTTTAAAATTTTCGGGGGGAAGGTTTATGGAAGTATCGCCGGAGATATGGGCGAGTATAATGTGCATATCGTCATTGCGGCCTACGAATGATACGGCATATTCCAATGCGCTGTTGGCACTTTCGGAAAAATCGAAGGGTACAAGTATCGTTGAAATTTTATCCATAGTATATTGTTTTATATTGAACTTGTATTGAGTTGTCGATTGGAACAAAAGTAGGTTTTGATTTTGGCGAAGAACATGACAATGGTCATGCTCTGATTAAAAATGGCATCATAGTATTGATGTTCAAAAGGATACTTCATAAATTAGTGGATATGGATCTAGTTGCAGGAATAGATATCGGCGGTACCAAGACAAAGATCGGATTGGTTGACCAACAGGGCGAATGCCATGAAAAACTGTTTTTCAAAACTCAGGAGTTCGAGAATTTCGACGATTACTTGGATAAAATAAAATATAGTATCGAGGAGTTGAAGGCGAAATTCGAGTCCCCCGTAAACCTGATCGGATGCGGTATCGGTGCGCCCAATGCATCTAGCCGGAACGGTACCATAGAAAACGCCGCCAACCTCAAATGGAAAGGTTCGGTACCGCTTGTAGAAAAATTAAAGCAACGTATCGATCTTCCCATGCGGGTCATGAACGATGCCAGTGCCGCAGCCTTGGGCGAAATGCTATTCGGTAAAGCCAAGGGCATGTCCGATTTTATTGTCATTACCTTGGGCACGGGTTTCGGCGCGGGAATCGTTGCCAATGGAAAACTAATCGAGGGCTACGATGGTTTTGCGGGCGAACTCGGCCATGTCGATATGACCTTGGGCGACGGTAGGTTAACGGGTCTCGGCATTCGTGGCGGACTCGAAGCCTATGTCTCCGCCACCGGCCTAAAACGTACGATAATGTATATGCTATCAAAATATATGGACGATAGTCGTTTCCGAGATACTTCTTATAGCGACCTCCACGGGGAGGACATTACCAAAGCTGCTGAAGAAGGCGACCCCATTGCACTAAAAGCCTTTGATTATACCGCGAATATTCTTGGATTGGCAATGGCGAATTTTACCGCCTTTACTCAGCCTGAAGCTTTCTTCTTAATGGGCGGCCTTGTTAATAGCGGAAAATGGTTGATGGAACCGCTGCAAACTTATTTTGAGGATTATTTGTTGGAGGTCTATAAGGGAAAAGTAAAGATTATGACTTCCGGTATGGAAGGTAAGACCGCTGCTATTTGTGGGGCGGCTGCGTTGATTTGGGAGGGGAAGTGATTTATTATCTTAGTTGTTTAAACTACAATTCTCTTAGTCTTAAAGTTATTTGTCAAATACTACCAGCTTCCTACTTTAAGCACTTAGTTTAAAGGTGTCCATTACCTATTGGAATTCTATAACTTAAGGCTCATTAATGAAGAAAAGGTTATAATGAACTCCCCATCCGTTTCCGCAACCCGCTAAGATGGTAAGCAACGGAGAAATTGAATATCCCCAACCCCAAAAAGGCCATCGAAGTGGTATAAACAATGCTTAATCCGCCAAGCACGGGATATGCGAAAATCAGAATCGTCAAAATCAATGTGCCGATCCCCGCGGCCAACATCCAACCCCAACCTCGTATACCGTATGATTCCAGGCGTAGGGAAATCAATAGGGAAACTACTCCTTTATAAAACAGCCAAAACGCCAAAAGATAAGGCAGTATGGTCATGGTCATTACAGGATTGAACAACAGAATCCCACCGATCAAAAGATCTAGTATTCCACCTAGCAATTGCCAGCCCCAGTATTTTGACTCTCTCCTATAAAGAACGGAACCGATAATCTCGAACACCCCAGTAATGGCCAAGGCCAAAGTGAAGAACAGACTCAAAGACATATAACTGGCCATTGGAGTGATAAAAACCCAAATACCCAGGGGTACAAAAAGAAAACCCAAAAACAGATGTTTCCACCATTTTTTGGTCATTGGTTCAAAATGTATTTTTAGAGAATAGTCCATAATCTTTTGCTTTGTACAGTTCAATACTACGTTACATCTTTGGGTTCGGAAATGACAAAGGTCATGCCTTGATAAAAAAGTATGAACCAAAAGATTACTTTGTTAAAGGAACCTCCATTTTTGGTAGTGTGGGGGAAAACAAACTAAAAAAGGTACTTTTAGCAATGTGCGATTTCGAAAAGAACAGTACTACTTTTAGGTTGTTGGCGGAGGCGGTTTCCGAAGGTATCATCGTGGTCAATGAAGAACAAGAGATCGTGGTCGCCAATACGTGGGCGAACGACATGTTCGGTTACGATGATAAGGAGCTCGTAGGAAAGTCCTTAGAAGTTTTGATACCTAAGACCTCTCGGAAAGTACGCCAAAAATACATTGAAGGATATTCTCGGAAACACGAAAAGCGGAGAATGGCCTTAGGGCGTTCACTCTTCGGAGTGCGAAAGAACCAAGAACAGTTTCCATTGGAAGTTGGCCTCAATCCGTTTTCACTTGATGGCCACACCTACGTAATGGCGTTGGTTATCGATATTAGGGAACGAAAAAAAATCGAGGAGAACCACAATATGAGGACTGCTTCACTTGATGCCGCCTTAAACGGAGTTACCATTACTGATGCATTGCAAACTGACCATCCTATTATATATGCCAATGCCGCCTTTAAAAGGATGGTATTGTACAAGTTACCATTGACGATGCAAACGGTTTTTGAACTGGCCACAGAGCACCAGTTTACCCTTGAGGAAATCACCTTTATACGCAACCAAAGTTTAGAGAAGGTACGCCAACTTTTATAAAATGCCCGCAAGAGTCTTGAAATCAGTTTTTTCAATAGGTATGCCTTGGGGAAATAAGTACACAGTAACATGATAGAATTCAGATCGCTCAATAGGCTATCGGTTCATTTAGATCATCTTGTAAAAGGCCGTTTATGGCTTAAGGTAATTATTGGCCTGGTCTTAGGGGCGGGAATAGGGGTTCTACTCAATCCATCTTTAGGACTACTTTCAGAGCATGTTAGCTTGCGTCTTGCCGATTGGCTTGACCTGCCAGGTCAAATTTTTATGAGGCTGGTCCAAATGATCATGATTCCATTGATATTTACATCAATCATTACCGGGATTGTGGGCAACACATCGGAGAACCTTAAAACTTTCGGTCTTCGGCTATTGTTATATTTCATTTTTACTACTACTATTGCTATCATCGTTGGCCTGGTGGTAACACTTATTTTTAAGCCTGGCCAGTATATTTTTGAGCTAGGGGGATTTCCAAATAGTAGTGAAAGTCAAATAAACCCCGACGAGCAAACCAATCTTATCGAGAACATTCCAAACGCGATATCGAACCTTATCCCTAACAATCCGTTGGAGTCTATTTTGACGGGAGAAATGCTGGGCGTAGTGATTTTTACGATTATTGTTGGAGTGGCAATTACACAACTCCGACCGGAAACGGCACAACCTCTCATTCGCTTCTCGGAAGCCATTCAGAAAATTTGTATGATCATAGTATCATGGGCGATGATGCTCGTGCCATATGCCGTATTTGGCTTGATGGCAGCCTTGCTATCAAGGACCAGCATTGAAATATTCCTTGGTCTGGGTTACTATATGGCCGTAGTTCTGCTGGGTTTAATCATATTAATGATATTCTATTTAATGGTGGCCATGGTCGTGACCAAGAAAAACCCTTTCAAGTTTCTGCGGGCAATAAGGGAACCACAACTATTGGCATTTTCTACCGCAAGTTCCGCAGCCGTTATGCCGCTTTCCATGAAAACAGCGGATGATAAATTAGGAGTGTCCTCTAATATCAGTGATTTTGTCATCCCCGGTCGGTGCCACTATCAATATGGATGGAACGGCATTATTTCAATGCGTAACAACAATTTTTATGGCACAGGCGTATGGCGTCGAATTGTCTATAATGAGCCTTATATTAATCACCTTCACCGTTGTGGCCGCTTCCATAGGAACACCCGCCATTCCAGGTGGTGGCGTTATTATACTTGCCTCAGTTTTACAGAGTACTGGAATCCCAATTGATGGCCTAATCGTAATTATTGGAATTGACCGTATATTGGGAATGTTTAGAACTGCTTTAAATGTAACAGGAGATTTGACTGCATGTATTGTATTCGATAAGTTTTATGGGTCCAAATCTAATACTGATAAATTTACTGATAATGTCTAAACTGTGCTGAAACGCCTTGCTTATGAACCTTCGAAAGGTCATTTTTAAAAAGTTACATAAAAGGTACGTGGCTGTTACAGAACTCCGATAAATATCAATTTTTGCTTTTGCCACAGTGCGGAAATCCGTAAATTAAAGGTATGCAAGGACATTTCAGGTTACAATCCAAAGGTCCTGGAGTCCAACATCATCCAACACAGGATTGCCCATGTACAACTATTCATTAATATTTATTGGAATAAGATCAATCGATATTGAACTTATCCCTGGGGTCCGATAATTCAAAACTTTAAAGATTGGGAAAAAAAACCTACATCCTCCTTGCTGACGACGACCCCGATGATTGCCAGTTCTTCAGGGAAGCTTTGGAGGCGTTGCCGTTGTCCGCCGATCTAACTTTCGCAAATGATGGCGAGAAGCTTATGCGGTTCCTTATGGAGAATACAGATCAACTTCCGGATGCCATTTTCCTGGACCTGAACATGCCCCGAAAAACCGGGTTCCAGTGCCTTTTGGAAATAAAAGGGGATGACAGGCTCAAAAAGGTGCCTGTAGTTATCATTTCCACATCCTATGATCCTACTCTGTCGGAAAGTCTCTACCAAAACGGCGCATCCTATTACATCAAAAAACCTATCGGTTTTTCGCAACTTCAGGAACTGATTTCCCTGGCGATCGAGCTTATTACACAGAAACATATCGTCCGGCCGGAAAAGGAGAATTTTCTGCTCAGGACATGATTTTAAAAGACAAGGATCCGGTAAAGTAGACCAACAAGCTTTTTTATGATAGGGCCATGACCACGAATATATCTATAGCCCTTAAAATTAATCAAAATAAAAGGCCGAAAATACCTCCCGGTCCACCCTTCACTATGCAGTCTCATGGAGCGGCCCGTTTCTAGAACCTTAACATGGTCCTGGAATCGACGGCAATCCATTCGCTTTAAACAATAAATGCTGTTTTAATATGAATTGACACCTAAATAGTCCAGGCCATCAACAAATATGTTACAAGCAAATAATCTGCCAATTAGGCCCCGGCGATTCCGAGCCAAATTGCTTACCTTTAATAACATATGGAAACGATGGATCCCCTTTCCATGAATTATGGTGGTCTCTGGAATAAAAGATCGATGTAAATGGTTAAACCAAGGACTTGAAAAAAACTGCAAGGACGCTTATAAAATCAGAAAACAATTTCCCCGTAGTGGGTGTCGGAGCCTCGGCCGGAGGCCTCGATGCGTTTAAAAAACTAATAAAAGCCATTCCCGAAGATTCCGGAATGGCTTATGTTCTGGTGCAGCATATGGACCCCGCCCATGAAAGCATCCTACAGGAGCTGCTTCAAAAAGTGACCTCCATCCCCGTTCTGGAGGTGATTGATGATATAAAAGTTGTACCAGATCATATTTACATCATTCCCAGCAACAAGATAATGATCGCTAATGATGGTGTCCTGGAACTGAGTCCCCGACCCGTAAAAAGTAAAACTGAACGCAATTTGCCCATCGACCTTTTTTTTACATCGCTGGCGGAGGTTCATCAATCCTTTTCGATCGGGGTGGTCCTGTCCGGTACCGCCACCGATGGCACGCTGGGCCTCAAGGCCATCAAGGACAGTGGCGGTATCACCTTTGCACAGGATGAAGCATCGGCTGCATATGGAGGCATGCCCCATAGTGCTGTACAGGCGGGGGTGGTCGACTTTGTTCTTCCTCCGGAGGAAATACCGGGAAAGCTTTTGGAAGTGTCCCGTGTCACCAACGGCAAGGGAGGAGAAAATCCCGGGAATAAGGAAGAAGATGCGATTTTCAAACAGATCATATCGTTGCTAAGGGTACGCAAGGTTACTGATTTTACCTATTATAAACAGACCACCATACGCAGAAGAATTCTCCGTAGGATGGTTATCACCAGAACCGGGGATCACGCCGCTTATCTAAAATATCTAAGACAGGACAAAAAAGAGCTGGATGTGTTGTATATGGATCTGCTGATCCCTGTGACGGATTTTTTCAGGGATCCGGAAACTTTCGATAATCTGAATAAAAAGATTATCCCGGCGATCATAGAAAATAAAACGAACGGAGATACCATCCGTCTCTGGGTAGCCGGCTGTAGTACTGGCCAGGAAGCGTACTCGCTAGCCATTGCCTTCCATGAACTATTGGAAGACAAAGCCTCTTCCAAACCCCTTCAAAAAGTACAGGTCTTTGCTACCGATCTCAGTGGCCCAGCCATTGAAAAGGCGCGATCCGGGATGTATTCCAAAAGCGATGTAAATGGTCTGGCCCCCGAACGTCTCCAACGTTATTTTACTAAGAATCATGGCGGTTACCAGATTAACAAAACGATCAGGAACAGTTGCGTCTTTGCATTGCACGATTTTATAAAAGATCCCCCCTTTAGCAGGATGGACCTAATCAGTTGCCGCAATGTACTTATTTATATGGGCCCCTACCTGCAAAAAAAGGCCCTGACCACGTTTCATTATGCATTGAATCCAAAAGGCATTCTATGGCTGGGGAAGTCAGAAACCACCAGCGGGGTACCCGCCCATTTTACTATTGTTGATAAAAAAGATAAGTTGTTCTCGCGTAAAGAGGTGCCGGGACATTTCAGGCCTCCGACTGGCCGGCGAAGCGAACAAAGTTTTGCGGAGCTGGACGGGAAGGATAAAACCAGGAACATTCAAACCGATTTTCAAAAGACCGCGGACGATATCCTGCTTAACAGCTACACTCCTGCCGGAGTGGTCATCAACGAAGCGATGGACATAGTGCATTTCAGGGGCGGTACCGGTCGCTACCTGGAACCTGCCCCGGGCAAGGCCAGCCTCAATCTGCTGAAGATGGCAAAAGAGGGCCTGGCCTTTGAACTGCGCAGCATTATACGTAAGGCAAAAAAAGATAAAGAGGCGGTTATAAAAGAAAATATAGCCATTCAGACCAATGGAATTAACATACGGAATATAAGTATTGAGGCCATCCCCTTGCCCAATATCGTAGAACCCCATTATCTGATCCTTTTTCATGATCGTGGCTCAAAGGAGGACCCAAAATCAACAGCGGGCAAAAAACGAACCGTGAAAATGGATACGGATGGAATAACAAAAAAAGATCCTAGGGACCTCCGGATACAACAGTTGGAACGCGAACTTGCCCAGACCCGGGAGGATATGCGCAGTATTACCGAAGAACAGGAAGCGGCCAACGAGGAACTGCAGAGCGCCAACGAGGAACTGCTGAGCGGGAGCGAGGAACTGCAGAGCCTGAATGAAGAAATGGAGACCAGCAAGGAAGAACTGCAGAGCACCAATGAGGAACTCATGGTGGTACACCAGGAAACGCTGGGTCTCAACGAACAACTGATCGCCGCAAGGGATTATGCCGAAGGCATCGTAGAGACCTTACACGAACCCTTGTTGGTGCTCGACAGGAACCTGAGGGTAAAATCAGCTAACAGTGCCTTTTATAAATCCTTTGAGGTAAACAAGAAAGATACGGATGGCAAACTGATCTTTCAATTGGGCAACAAACAATGGGAAATTCCTGCCTTGAAGAACCTGTTGGAAGAGGTACTCCCAGGTAAGTCGACCTTTGAAAATTTTGAGGTAGCCTGGAATTTTCCCAACATCGGGGAACGGATCATGCGGTTGAACGCCCGGGAGCTGAATAAGGACAACGAGGACGAAAAATTGATCCTCCTGGCCATAAAGGATGTTACCGAAAGAGTCAACCTCCAGAAAAGAGAAAAGGAACTTCTGGGCAGGTTTGAAAATCTGTTGCTGATGGCCCCTGTGTCCATTATGGTACTAAAAGGGCCCAATTATGTGGTGGAGCTGGCAAACCATGCCTATTTACAAATGGTAGAAAAAGAAAAGAAGTTCGTAGGCCGGCCGCTCTTTGAATCCTTGCCCGAACTGGAGTCCCAGGGAATCAAGGAACTTCTGAACGGGGTAATACAGAGCGGAACACCATATCACGTCAACGAACTTGAAGTTACGATACTCCGGAAGGAAAAAAGCAAAAACGGCTTTTACAATTTTAAATACCATCCCACACGGGATGCCGACGGTACGGTCACGGGCATCATAGTAGTAGCGGCCGAAGTAACGGAGCAGGTGATCGCCCGAAAAAAGGTGGAAGAAAGTGAATTCCGTTACCAGGAAATGATCCATTCCTCTCCTTCGATGATCGCAATTCTGGAAGGAGAGGATTTTATTCTTAACACGGCGAACGATGCCATTTTAGACCGGTTGGGCAAGGGCAGGGATATTATTGGCAGACCCTACCTTACTTCGGTCCCGGAACTGGAAGAACAGGGACTGGGGGATCTTCTAAGGAAGGTATACAGTACCGGGGAAGCATACGATGCCCACGAAATGCCAGTGACACTCCTTAGAAACGGAAAACCGGAACTCTCATACTACAATTTTGTGTACCAGCCGCAGCGGGATGCCCATGGGAATATTGAAGGAGTGGCCATCATTGCCAATGAGGTGACCCCACAGGCCGTATTGCATCAAAAATTGGAGGAAAGCGAGGCTCATTTCCGACAGATGGCGGACCTAATGCCTGCAAAGATCAGCAATGCCGATATAGAAGGCAAAGTTATTTATTTTAACCAACACTGGCTCGACTTTACCGGCCTGGATTTTGAGGAGTTAAGGGAACTGGGCTATTACAAGATCATGCATCCGGAAGAGAGGGTCGAATTCGGGGAGCGCCTTCAAAAAGCACTGGAAACAGGGACCGATCTGGAAATGGAAATGCGTTTTTTGAATAAGGACGGGGACTATGTATGGCACCTGAACATCGCATCCCCAATCACGGATGAGAACGGCGACTTCAAAATGTGGATTGGCGTTACCACGGATATCACTGAGCAGATCAGGGCCAGAAAGAGTAATCTGGAGATTTACAGAAAACACTCCGGTGAACTGGAAGAACAAGTAGCGCATCGTACCTTGGAACTGAAGGGCGCCAATGACGAACTTCTGGTCAGTAATGAGGAGCTGAAAAGGCTGAACAAGGAACTGGAATCGTTCACCTATGTGGCCAGCCACGACCTGCAGGAGCCGTTGCGTAAAATACAGACATATATAGGACGTATTTTGGACGAGGAGAGCCAGGGCCACACCCATAAGGGCAAAGGCTACTTCCTTAGGGTAAGCGAGATTTCCAAACAGATGCGAAAACTCATAGAGGACCTCCTTGATTTTTCCCATCTGGCCTCAGCCGACCGAAAATTTGTAATGACGGACCTTGGCAAATTGACAGAGGATGTCATTAAGGAATTTGAAACGACCATTGATGAAAAAAAGGCCGTCATAGCATACAGCGATATGGCCACGATTCAGGTCATTCCTTTCCAGTTCCATCAGCTTATGTATAACCTGGTCGGCAATGCGCTCAAATTTTCTAAAGCGGATGGCCGACCCAATATTGCCATTAAAAGTATCATTGCCGATGGAAACAAGCTCGACAATAAAAAACTTGTCCCGGATAAAAAGTATTGCAGGATTAAAGTAGAGGACAATGGTATAGGTTTCATGCCCCAATACAGCGACCAGATATTCGATGTATTC
>JBGTMS010000133.1:0-8063 GCA_041743425.1 Zeaxanthinibacter sp.
ACCGGTAACGCCCACTTCGGTTTTCACATCCATCCCAAGAGATTTCAGATGTTCTGCGACCAGAGCGGCTGTTCGTACTTCTCTGTTACCCAATTCAGGATGAGCATGGATATCCCTGCGCCAATTGATCACCTTAGGTTCCGTATTTTTAGCGGCCATACTTATTTTCTGTCTGATGGCATTGTCCTGGGAATGGACACAAAAAACAGGAAGGATGAGACTAAAGAAAATAAGTGCGGTTTTCAGCGGAATGCGGGTGGAATTCTTCATCGTGCTAAGCTTGGTTTTTTTGATTACTATATCGGAATTTTGACCGGAGGGACATGGCCTGGGTTAAATGTAAACATTTTAATGAAACACCTGCTCCTGCTTAAGGCTCCGACATTTGATACAGCATTGAAGATATAAATTGGCCCCTGCGTCACCAGGGAGCAAATATCGGCTTTACATTTTTCATTTTTTTTCCGCGGGCCGGACGACGTCACTGTAAGCAGAAAGCAACGCTTCCTTCAGCAATTCTTCAGGAAGCTTTTCCAGAAGAAAAGTAGTCCAGCCCTGTTTGCCCCAGGCGTTGGGAACAGGAAATATTGCCCCTCCGGGGAAATCACAAAAAGTGGCTTGTTCGGCAGGTTTGAGTTTTATATTAGCCGTCTTTGTCCGGGCATGATAGGTGGCAAAAATTCTTTTTTTTGTCACCTTAATTGCAATCCTGTCAAAATGCGGCGCCTGTTCGGTATGATGAAAGGAAAGTGCCATAGCCACAAATTCTTCACTGTTTCTCATTGCTTCACAAAATTATGCGTCGGGTGGAAATGGAAGGTTGATAAAGGCATGCAAAAGGTTGGCTACTGCTTCAGGGATGGAGGTGCCCCAATGACTTTTCTCCTCCAGGTAGTCGCCATGACCTCCCGGGATGATGAGCAGCTGACATTTCGGAATCAGCCTGTACATCTGAACGGCATGCTCAGGCACAACGACGTCCCTATCTGAACTTATTACCAGGGTTGGGGCCTGGATGGAATGTATCTCAGCTTCACTCCAATCTCTGAAGGCAATCATTCGGTCTCTGTCTTTCTCAAACATATGCAGGAGCTTCCCCGGGTCAGGATTTACTTTTAGAAACGCCTCCTGCAGATCGGAAGGCATGTAGGAAATTGTAGCATCCTTCATCCCCTCGAAAAATCCGGCGATAAAACCGCTTCTTTTTATTGCAGTTGATGCTACAATGAGCCTGTCTACAAGACCTGGATGACGTATGGCGAGCTGCAAGGCGGTGTTACCTCCATTGCTGAACCCAAGAAAACTGGCTTTATGGATACCAAGCCCGGATAGCAGCACGGCAATATCATCCGCATCCTGTTCAAATGTTTCGGGGATATCCCTGCTGCCGGTCCTTCCATGGTTTTGTAACTCCATGGCAATCAGCTGATAATTTATTGCAAGTTTTGGGATGATAGCTGAGAAGGTTGACTCTATTGTGGATCCGCCCCCGTGAACGAGGACCAGCGTCGGACCATGACCGTATATTTCGTAATACATGGAAAGGCCATTTACCTCTGCGTATCCACTTCTTGTTCGCTTAATTATACCCATCTTCGCAATCGTAAATGCATTAGTTACTGTATAAACTTAAAGTAAGAGATGCTGAGATTTGTCAGGGATTACTTCCAGATTTCGTCAAAGCTCTTTTCTGCAATAAACATATAAATTTTCTTTTTGCAAATGTTCAGTTTGGATTTGTGACCTGAAAAGTTTGCTGCGGCTGCCCCATTGCTGACTACAGCCATTCATAACGAAGGCCAGTTTCTCAATTTCCGGTCTGCCTGGCATACAATAAGCCAATCTCGTCAGGTAAGGCCATCAGTTCAAAATGAAGCATTCCCAAGCCGAAAAACGCAGGGTTTAAAAATATTTGGAACCGGTCAATTTGTCTTCTTAGCCAGGGTATTGCAAATCCTTTATTCTCCTTATTTAGTTGATAAGGATTTTCCAATAAAACAATTGCAGGCATGACAGGGATGTAATGTTCGTTTACCGGATGTCACTGTCAATTTCCGGGAAGTTGGGAAACAAGTTGCAATCTGCCGACCACAGAACCTCGCTTCAGGATAGTTCCCGGGGAAAGGACCGCATTCGCACCTATTCTGGAATGGTCCCCGACAACAGCTCCAAATTTGTTGACCCCGGTGCGGATCGCCTGCCCGTCCACGATGACGAAGATCTCTTTATGTTCCCTTTCGTTATAATGATTGGCAGCAACAGCTCCCGCTTCAAAGTTGACATCCTGACCGATCAGGCTGTTGCCTATATAGTTCAAATGTGCAATGGCCGAATGGGAACAAAAAATACTGCTCTTAATCTCACTCCCGGGTCCTATGCGGGAGGAAGCGTCCAGAAAAACACCTTCACGATAGTAAGAGTTGGCTCCGAGGAAACAATCCTGCATGATAACTACCGGCCGCTTAAAGGTGATTCCCGTTTCCACTATCACCGATTTATGAATGGCGATACCATCCTTAATATTATAGTCTCCTCCCAGATGCGGGATCAGAGCTTCCAGGATTGATTTCAGTTGTTCTGTGATAACCCAGGGCAGTTCATGCGCCACGTGCAACAGCGCCGTAGGAAACCTGGAAAAATAAGTCGTAAGCTCCATATATCAGTATTCGCATTTCTGTTCAATGTGCTGTAATTTGATAATCACCACAAAAAGAGTGACGCAGCGTTATCCCGATGATGCTTTTTTCCCTTCAGCGTACGCTTTGAAATGTTTCAGAACACCTTGACAGAAGAGAAGTTGTTCATCCCTTGGCAATTCATCCGAGGGTTCAAAATGCTCTGTAATCACAGTGCTGTTCCCGACTGACTGAAAGTTGATGGTTGACTGCCGGCCATCATAACCGGTGTACTGGATCAACTGACAGGGCAGTATCCTGTCATAGGTACCACCATGATCAAAGCCAATACTCCCGTCAATCGTTTCCATGCGAAACAAAAAGGCACCCCCTTCCCTCAGATCTGTTTCAACCCGGGTTGTGTGCCATTCCTCAGAGGGATTATTCCAGCACAGGATATCATCAGCCGTGGTCCAGAAATGCCACACATCTTTAAGGTCCAGTTCAACGGTCGTTTCAGCTCTAAGAGTGTTCATAGGTTTTTAGTTTTGGAATCACAGATTGCTGACCCCTATAGCCTCCTATGACAGCGTTTGTTAGTTGATGGATCAAAAATAAAAAACTTCCGTGGGATAGGTGCATGTCCATATGATATATTGCCGTAGATGTAGGTCGATGGATCAGGTCCGGGGACCAATTTTTAGAATTTTGTCCCGGATCACTTTCCTTTCACCCGCCGTCCTTGCAAGATGGAGCGCTTTGGTGTAGTTTCTGGCGGCTTCCTCAGGATCCTTATCTGAATGTAATTCGCCCAGAAGCAAAAAGTAAAAGTGATCTGACCCGAAATCCATGCTCTTCACAGATTCCAGTGCCACTGCTTTCCCTGCAACTTTCATAAGGGCATACGCGCGATTCAGGGCTATCATCGGTGAAGGGTCCATGTTATGCAATCTGTCGTACAATTCCAGAATGCTTTCCCATTTTTCAGTGGTCTCTTCACTAATTGTATGCCAGTAAGCGATACTTGCTTCAAGATAATATTTTGAGAGGGTCTGCCATTGAGCTGATTGTTGGAGGTAGTAATTGCCATTCGCAATCAGTTCTGGATTCCAGAGGTGCTTTTCCTGCTGCTCGTACAGGATGGGATTTCCATGCAGATCCTGTCGTGCATCCAGTCGGGACGAATGAAAACAAATAAGGGCCAGCAAAGCATTGGACGCGTGTGTATTAGTTGCGTGGTTTTGTACAAGAAGGTGGGCGAGCCTCATTGCCTCCAGGCAAAGGTCTTTGCGGATCTGGGAATGCTGACTCCGGGAATAATACCCTTCGCTGAACAGAAGATATACGGCAGTAATAACGGTTTCCAGCCGGTCACCCATTTCATTTTCTCCTGGATATTCAATCTTTATCTTAAGGGATCTTAGTTTTTCCTTCGCCCTGTAAAGCCGTTTATTGATGGTTTTTCGGGTCGTCAGAAACGCCTCAGCAACTTCAGCAACTCCAAACCCGCAGAGAATCCTTAAAGCCAGGGCAATCTGAGACTCCTTTGCAATAACGGGGTGACAGATGGCAAAGAGCATCCGCAATTGGCTGTCAGTACAATTGTCGTCCGACAAATCAAAGTCCGGCACTTCAAAATCCATTTGGTGCGTATTGATACGCGGTAGCACGTTATCGTTGAAAACACCTTTGCGTTTAAAATGGTTAAGGGCTTTGTTTTTGGCTACTTTATATAGCCAGGCTTTAGGATGATTAGGGACACCATTAAACTGCCAGGTTTCGAGGGCCGATCTGAAGGTTTCGCTGGCGATGTCCTCTGCTGTTTCCATATATTCAATCCCGAAATGACTGCACAGAACTACACAGATCCTTGCATATTCGGTCCTGAATAAATGGGGAAGGAGTTCTGGTTCATCCATAGGAAGGAATGGCAACGAAGGTACCCTTGCCTGACTGTTATTAATGGGTTGCAATTTCCCGGATTTCCACGGTGTTCCCTTCACCCTGTAAAATGGGGGTGCCCTGTGCAAAGTCAACGGCTTCTTCAATGGTTTCCGCCCTAACAATTACAAAGCCACCCAGGGTTTCTTTTATTTCCCCAAACGTGCCATTCGTGACAACATTATTATGACCCACCACCCTGGCATTATCAAACAAAAGACCGGTGCCACTCACAAATTTATTTTTGGCAGCAATCCCTTTTATCCAGTCCATTTGCTGCTTCATCCAAATTTGCATTTGCTCAGGACTAACCTGATTGGTGGCGTTCTCATGTCTGAAAATCAAAACAAACTCTTTCATAACTTTTACGATTTTATATATTGATTATCATTATAACAATTGACATATGAAAAATGAGACCATAAGATACCAGTTTATTTTCCAAGCTTGTTCTTAGGAAGTACCGATCGAATGGTAGGACCGTTACATTTTTAACATAAAATATACCGCCAGGATATGGCAAAGAAAAGCGAGAATGTGGTTTATTTTTATGTTTTCTGTTTTGAAAACAAACAAAGTGAAGATGGCAAAAACAATCTGGGAAATTACTTCCTGCAGGATTTTCAATTGATCAGTTTAAAGGACCTCCATTACCTTAATTCCAGTTTTATTCGCTTCAGCTGAAAGATATATTCAAACATGGCTATTCCCCGACTGATCAGGATGTTGTCCACCAGCCGCAGTTTATTAAATCACTTCCACTCTGCAAATTTTAAATGTCAATATCAGGCAATGATCATAAATGCATTACCCAGGGAGTAATCCAATGGTCCCTATTCCCTTTATATTAAATATGGGTTACATTATTTTAGAGCATTTTAAGAAGCTGGATCGTTCTTTCATAATATCCTTTCATATAGGAATTCATTCTGGGGTGTGAAGGTTTAGATACAGCTTTGCACGGCTTATAAGAGGTCCATGACGCTCATTTTAATTCCATGTTACCACTTGTATATTTTAAGTGATAATGGGAAAGACTGATACGCCATCCCCTGTGAACTTGTTTAAAGTGAAGGTCGTAAGAGCCGATAAACTCTCTTGTAATTCCTTTAGCTGATTTCTTGTAATGTGTGGCGGAGGCATAGGCTACACCTGAGGCTTTCCCGTTCTTTTTCTCAGTGATGATATAATTACCACCCAGATGATTAACGGCGTCCAAACCCCTGAGACCCTCCTCCCATTACATACATATATTATCGGCTGTGGTATCCAGTATCGCTCCTCCGGCCGAACTCATGTCAAAATGATTGTGGGAACAATACACTTCATCTTTAAGCTTCTCCCAGGCTCTTTGATCGGAATAGACAATGAGTTTATTTATCGTATCCTATCACTTTTCTCTGTCTTTCATAACCTTGATTCTGTGCATGTGCCAATTTCCATTTAGAGAAACGGCACACTAAAAGCAAGAAATTCCAATCACGGATTTTAAATAATAACCGACTATATAAATAATAGCATAACCTAAAGTACAGACATCAGAAGCAGCTGGAATTTTGTTTCGTTTAAAAAGCCGGGGCTTGCAATCCCGGGGGTATAAAGCAACTGAGCGGCGTCGGTTTTAAATTATTGCACAGTCCTCCCCGCAGCAGTTATAGGATTGCTGAAAGATACTTGTGGCGACGGTACGCTCAGCAGACAAATCTGCAGGACAAAAGCATTTCACAGAGGACGGCGGATCAGGTATGAAAATATCCTTTCCGGACCACGCTGGCGAATCAGGATAGCATAGCCTCCAGATTTCCAAGCGCCATTTCGAAACCTTCCTTGAAACCCATTGAGAGGATCGCTTCAAGGTCGGCCAGATTGCCATGTTTGATAGATATCAGTACAGTGGTTTCATCCCCGGTCTGTTTAAAATCCACATTCCAGTTAGATCCCGGCAGGTCTTTATTGATATTTCCAACGGAATCGCAGAAAGCGTCCAGAAATTTAAAATTGCTTTTCGGGGAAATGGAAGTGTAGTCGGCACGAGCCCAATGCTCCTCACCTTCAGGCCCCACCATGGCATATAATCTGTAGCCTCCTTCGGAAAAATCCATAGATTTGGTCATTGATTTCCATGGGAGTGGTGCCCACCACTGGTCAAGGAGTTCCTTCTCGGTCCATGCAGCCCATACCTCGCTATTTGTCGCAGTGAATATTCTTCTGACATTCACAGTATAATTTTCTTTATTTACTGTAAAAATTGCGTTCCTTTCATTTTTCATATTTACTGGATTTTAAATTAACGGATATAACGGTTCATTTTTTTAAGTCGAAAATTCACTTTCCCTGACCCTAAAAGTCAATAAATTTCGCTATCAGAGCTATTTTTATAGGATTTTTCCTCCCTTTTAGGGATGGGGAACAGAAAAGTCTATTTAACTGGCTTATCCAGTCTCTTTAAATTAGTCAAGACCTGGTCAAGTTGTGTAAACCGCGTGTCCCACTTGAGCCTGAACTGTTCAAGCCAGATGTCCACTTCTCTTATCTTTTGCGATTCCAGATGATAATGTATTTCGCGGCCAACCGCCTCCGGACGTATCAATTCACATTCAGAGAGGATTTTCAGGTGATTGGAAACGGCCTGACGGGTCGTATGAAAATGCACTGCCAGCGCGTTGGGCGTCATGGAATGAACGGCAATTAACCCGAGGATTGCCCTTCGGGTTGGATCGGCAATAGCCTGAAAAACATCTCGTCTCAAAATAGTCAGTTAAATGCAATCAATCATTTGCAAATATATATGCAAATGATCGATTGCGCAAATTTAAAACGATGTATTTTTTTTAAAGGGTGACAAAACCGGAATAGGCCGTAAATCGGCCTTTGACGTAGGTTACCTCCGCTTAAGTAACATTATGTACACAAGCTTATTAACCGCATCCAAACCGGCTTCCGCAACCGCTACTTTCTGAACTCCCCGAAATGCCACAGGATACCTGAGGGGTCATGCAGAAAACATTCCCTGCCCCAGTCATGGTCCCTGATGGCTGTCAGTCTTACGCGCTCATATTTTTCCGGTAATCCCAGTTCCGAGAGCTCTCTCCAAAACCGGGACACATCTTCCACTTCCAGAAAAATCATGGTATTGTCTACCCAATCCTTTATGTAGGCATCCTGCAGATAAAATCCCAATCCCCTGGTTCCGAAATAGGACATGTCCGGGAATAATACCCGTTCTTCGAAGCCGAGATCATTGTAAAAATTGCGGGAGACCTGAAAATTTTCTGCGCCAATAAACGGTCGGATGGAAATCGCTTTGTGCTCCATGGTGATTCACAATATATGGTTCTTTCAATTTTTTTTTAATACAATCCCGATCCAACCCGGATCTCTGATGATTCAACCTATCAAAATGTGACCGAATGGCATTGGCATTTGGTTGAAAAATATGGACTGAATACGTACGAACCTGCTATATAGATAACACACTTCGATGTTTCCTGCACCTGCTCCATTTTA
>JBGTMS010000134.1:0-37038 GCA_041743425.1 Zeaxanthinibacter sp.
CGGAGCTGTTTATTATGGCTATAATTTAACTGATTCAACTATAGGACGGGCAGAGTTGCCAAGAATCAGGAAAAGGGAAGTGATGGAAGCAGGTGACATTATAGGAATTAGAAAATACTTCTTTTTTGAGCAAAGTGATGATTATTACAACCTTGATCCTATTCCTTATGTGACTGGCAAAAACTGGGATATTTCTTTAGTTGAAAAAAAACTTGACCAGATTCTAGCTTCTCAGCAATACGATTTTGTAATTACTATGTTTCCATATGGAGGTCAACATGGCCATCATAAAACAGCCGTTATAATGGCATTGCGTGCACTGCAAAGATACAGAGGCGCAAAGCGGCCAATCATTCTTGCAGGTAGCACCTATAAGGATGAGACGCCTGAAACCTTTACCATGCTGGAAAGTTTTCCAGAAACAACCATGAAAAAAAATGCGCCATCATTTTACCTGGATGTAGCCACTCGTTTTGGGGCGCATGGAAAACAAGTTTCGTATAAAGTGATTTCACAATGGATAATTGCAGCCTATAAATCCCAGGGCGATATGCAGGAAAATCCTTTATACAAAGGTGATAAAGAAACATTTAGGCTATTTGATATTAATGATGATGCATCTATACAAGAAACAACGCAGTTTTTTGAACAACTAAGAGCAAGTGGATTTTCGGCTCAGCAATAAGTACTTTTAAGATGCTAGGCCATCACCAAGAGGTGTATTACTTTATCGCTACCTTGATTACGACTGCTGGGATAGACTCACTGCGTTGGCCTTTCCCAGCGATCCCAGGTTGCAAATGCAATACCCGACAACCTTGCGGTTGTCGGTTTTTTTGTTTCTCTCAAAATTTACAGGAAGGCATTTTTTGCGAGGGGATTACTTAGGTCTTAAAGGTCGCTGGGATTGGCTCACTTCATTCGCCTTTCCCAGCGATCCCAAGTTGCAAATGCAATACCCGACAACCTTGCGGTTGTCGGTTTTTTTGTTTCTCCCAAAATTTATAGGCAAGCCTGAATTTTTGGGAGAAACAAAAAACCCACCTGGCGGTGGGTATTGCATTCTCTGGTGACCTGGCTGGGATTCGAACCCAGGACCCTCTCCTTAAAAGGGAGATGCTCTACCAACTGAGCTACCAAGTCAATAAGTTAATTTAGGGCAAGCCCTCCAAAGCAGGGCCGGCAGGCACTGCGAAGGAGGGTGCAAATATAATATCATTAATTTACTTTTCTAACCGAATCGGGGATAAATTTGTGTTTTCTTTGAATTCGCCGATTTTTACTTAATTTTTACCAAAACACATTCATGAAGATCGTCCTTATCGGATATATGGGCAGTGGCAAGAGTACCATAGGCCGCCTGCTGGCAGAATGCATCGGCCTTCCCTTTTGCGATCTCGATGCTTACATCTCTAAAGCACTTGGCGCAGATATCCCTGAGATTTTTAAGGAGAAAGGAGAAGTCTTTTTTCGACGCAATGAAACAAAACTTTTGAAGCAAGTCCTGACGGAACAAAACGGACTGGTACTCGCCACCGGAGGGGGAACCCCATGTTATGGGAATAATATGGAAGTGCTGCTGGAAAATGCGGATCGGGTGATCTATCTCAGGGTCGCCCTGCAGGAACTCGTAGAACGTCTTGCTCCGGAAAAAGAACAGCGACCCCTGTTGCAGCCTCTGCGTTCAGAAGATCTGCCTGAATTTATTGCCAAACACCTTTTTGAGAGAAACACCTACTATACCCGTGCCCACATCGTTGTAGACGGAACTGCAAAGCGTCCCGATACGATTGTCAGAGAAATTCGCGTTTTACTCTAGATAAACAGCATCGTTTTTCGCCGCGAAAGCCACCTTTACATGCTCCTGCAGCGAAGTGGAAAGCGAAATGCCTTTAAAATCGGCCTTTACAGGAAATTTTTTATGGTTACGATTGACCAGCACCGCTGTTTTCAACTGCTTTAACGGAGTTCTTAAAAAGTGATGCACCCCATAAATAAGGGTAGTACCTGAATTGAGGACATCGTCTACCAATACCACGGAGAGGTTGGCGTAATCTGCCTCAGGAATGGAAGTACTTACCCCGCTTTTCAAGGGGTCCTTTTTGTCCATCAATACCTTACACAAAATGACCTTGGCATCCATGATCTCACTTAACACGGTCTGGATCTTCTTGGCAAACTTCAATCCACCTCCGTTGACCCCCGCAATCACCAGCACTTTCTCATCCACATTGGCCTCATAGATCTGATAGGCAATGCGTCGGACCTTATGCTGGATCTGCTGATGTGAAAGAATTCTATGCTGCATGGCTGGATATCTTTAACCATCAAAGATAAAGAACTGTTCCCAACACCCTGCATTCCAGGGGGTGGATTTAAATCAACATGAATTCATAAAACAGAACCTTCAAAATTCTTATTCAGGCGCTTCGGGCTCCTCCTCCATAAATTCATCCATCCCCCTGCGGTCTTTTTTCGTAGGCCTGCCCGTCCCCTTTTTTCGGTGGGTCTTACGAACAAGTGAAGATACTTCCCTATGCTCTAAAGCTTCTGCGGGGGTAGTATCTTTCCTATAAATATCGACCAGTTTTGCGCTCACCCTGCTGGCCGGAACGTCGAGTACCGTCAGCTCCAGATATATCTGTTCTTTCCTTACCCTGATCTTGTCTGACGCATATACTTCCCTCGAGGCTTTTGCCTTCTGGCCATTAATTTCCACCTGGCCTTTCCTGCAAAGGTCCGCAGCCTGGTTTCTCGTTTTAAAATAACGAATGGCCCATAAGTATTTGTCTATGCGCATCTTATTAAAAACTTTGTTAAGGTCTTCCACAAAAATAGGGGAAAATTGTATCTTGCGGGCTCCTAAAAAAAAGCGATGGGAATGAAAAAAGGGCTTCTTTTGGCCGGATTAATGATGCTTTCATTAGCATGTAGAAATGATGATGACTCCAACGTGATAGAGGTTCCGCCCCGTGCCCTGAGTGAAGTTGCCGCCGAAAATGAGGTTGATATTATAGCCTTTCTGCAATCACACTTTTATAATTACGAAGAATTCTCAAGTCCGCCGGCCGATTTTGACTATAAGATCAGGATCGATACCATTGCCGGGGCCAATGCGGATAAAACTCCGATGATCGATCAGGTGCTCACAGAATTGTTTACCATTAATTCCTCTTCCTTCGGCAGAGATGACGGGGAAAGGGTTCAGCATACCCTGTATTACCTTATTGCCCGTCAGGGCGTGGGAACCAACCCCACTATCGGCGATAATACAGTTCTCCGCTATGAAGGCTCCCTGCTCAATGGCATCCTCTTCGATGCGGCGAATACCCCGGTGAATCAATACCTTTCCAGTACCGTCAGGGGATATGGCAATGGTGTAAACCATTTCCGGGGAGGCGAAGGGCCGTTTGAAAATGGCGATGGTACGGTAAGTTTTGAAAATTACGGGATCGGTATTTTGATCATCCCGTCAGGACTCGCCTATTTCGATGCACCACAGGGTAGCATTCCAAGCTACAGCCCACTCATTTTTAAGATCGATGTGCTGACCAATGAGGTGAACACCGATTTTGATGAAGATGGCATACCATCCATCATGGAGGACCTGAATGGCGACGGAAATCTGAATAACGACAATACCGACGGCGATTTTTCTCAGTTCGGAATCCTTTATAATCACATTGACAATGATGATGATAATGATGAAATCCCCACCCGCGAGGAAATAGAAATTGACGATGAAGGCGTGATCAGTTTTCCGGACAGTGACGGGGACGGAACTCCGGACTATCTGGACAATGACACGACCGGATAAGCTGTAGCTCAGAGAGAAGAAAGATGGTGTATTAACCAAAACCGCCCCGGAGATTCCTCCGGGGCGGTTCTATTTCCATTTAATGCTAGACTATAAACTGAGTGACAAGCTGAGGATCAACTGATCTGCCCGGGTATCAATCCGGCTGTCACCTACTGTGGTGATATTGGTGTTTATAAACCGCGCTTCATTGTCGCTGAAACCGCGTTCATATCGCAGATCGATGCCCAATTTCCCCAGATTGACTCCTGCGCCCAGGTTAAGACCCACCGAGAAGTCGTTCTCAATCCGGTCGACCGATATCCCTTCAAATTCGCTATCCAGGATATATTGGAAAGCGGGACCGCCGAAAACGTGTAATGGCCCGATCACCTTAATCCCAACCAGCAACGGCAGATCGAGCTTACTCATATCGAACTTGTCCCCGTCATAATCGGATTTTGTCTTGGTATAGACCAGTTCCGGCCTGAAATATAACCGGTTTCCGAGCTTTCCAAAAATACCAAGATGGTATCCGACATTCCTGTCTGGATTTCGGGCGGCATCACCGGCCGACTCAAAATAGTTGCCGTTGGCACTATAATTTAAACCGCCCTTGAGTCCGAATCCGGACCCTGCCTGGGCAAAAGAGGTGGCGCTTGCCAGTAAAGCAAAGGCCACTAATAGAAATTTCTGTGTTTTTTTCATAATATTCTCGTTTTAATAGGACAATCACAGCAATAAATGTACCGTGATTATTTTTTGCGTATTACCTCTAAAACGGCCTTTTTTATCGCTTTATTGTCCAGCCCGTACTTCTCCATCAGCAACTCAGGGACCCCACTTTCCCCAAAAGTATCCTGGGTGGCTACAAAGGCCTGGGGGGTCGGGTGATGGATCGCCAGCGTCCTCGCAATGCTTTCCCCCAGGCCACCAAGGAAGTTGTGCTCTTCAGCGGACACAATGCAACCTGTTTTTTTAACGGACTTCAACAATGCCTGCTCATCCAAAGGCTTGATCGTGTGAATATTAATTACTTCAGCCGAGATCCCTTCTTTTTCAAGACTTTCAGCCGCAAGCAGGGCCTCCCATACCAGGTGGCCGGTCGCGGCAATGGTGACATCCGTTCCCTCACTGAGCATAAGGGCTTTCCCGATCTCGAACTTCTGATCTATTGCAGTGAAGTTCGCTACTTTTGGTCGTCCAAACCGGAGGTACACAGGACCCTCATAATCTGCAATCGCGAGGGTTGCCGCTTTTGTCTGATTATAATCACAGGGATTGATCACGGTCATTCCGGGAAGCATCTTCATAAGGCCAATATCCTCAAGGATCTGATGGGTGGCTCCATCCTCACCCAGAGTAACCCCGGCATGAGAGGCACAGATTTTGACATTTTTGCCGGAGTAGGCAATGCTCTGCCGGATCTGATCATAGACACGGCCTGTCGAGAAGTTGGCGAAAGTACCTGTAAAGGGAATATAGCCGCCAATGGTGAGGCCGGCGGCTATGCCCATCATATTGGCTTCCGCTATTCCCACCTGAAAGAAACGCTCCGGATGGGCATCTATAAAATCCTGGATTTTTAAGGAGGCTACAAGATCCGCACACAAGGCCACTACCCTCGGATGGGTTTTCCCAAGTTCAGTCATTGCATCTCCGTAGCCGCTCCTTGTATCATTTTTACCCTGATCTGTATACTTTTTCATAAATTGTAATTCGGCTCTTTTGGAGCCATTTTATTAGATTCTGCTGTTGTTGTAGTAATCCATGGGAGAATCAGTAATCCCCCAGCGTTTCCTTATTTTGTGCAAGGGCAGTTTTTAACTGTTCATCACTGGGCGCTTTCCCATGCCAGGCATGAGTATGCATCATAAAATCGACGCCATTGCCCATCTCCGTATGCATTACCATACAAACAGGCCTGCCCTTGCCGGTCCTGGATTTGGCCTCCTTCAGGCCGGCAATAACCGCTTCCAGGTCATTTCCGTTGGTCAGTTCAAACACATCCCAGCCAAATGCCTCGAACTTGCGATGTACATCACCCATGGGCAATACATCTTCCGTAGCCCCGTCTATTTGCTGTCCATTCCTGTCAATGGTGGCAATCATGTTGTCTACTTTGTTTCCGGCAGCAAACATGATGGCCTCCCAGTTCTGTCCTTCCTGCAATTCTCCGTCTCCGTGCAGGCTAAAGACAAGGTGCGGATCTTTATTCAATTTTTTGGCCAGTGCTGCGCCTATGGCTACAGACATGCCCTGGCCAAGGGAGCCGGAGGCTACCCGGATGCCCGGCAGGCCTTCATGAGTGGTAGGATGTCCCTGAAGCCTGGAATTGATCAAACGGAAGGTCTCGAGTTCTTTAATCGGGAAATAGCCCTTCCGGGCCAGTACACTATAGAAGACCGGAGATATATGGCCATTGGATAGAAAAAAGATATCCTCCCCAATCCCGTCAAGATCAAATCCCTTTTTGAGTTTCATGATCTCAAAATAAAGAGCGACGAAAAACTCGGTACAGCCAAGGGAACCTCCGGGGTGTCCTGAATTGACTTTATGTACCATCCGGAGAATGTCTCTTCTGACCTGAAGTACCATCTCATTTAATTCTTGCAATTGCGGCATTTTGTTGATTTTGATGAAATCCAAAAATAAGCATTCTTCCGGCTTTAGCATGTGGACACTCTGTTTTTATTGCAACCGGAAATGACCCATTCGACCGGGCCGGATGAGTCGTCTGCATCTGAGGGGAGCAAGCCGACTTCTCTTCAATGCTTTTATCCGCCGCGTTTGCGCGAAGTCGGGCAGTTGAACTTTAATCATTTGTTAAGGATCAAATGCTTTTGTGTTACCTATATTTGCCTCTTGAACCGCTGTTTTGAAGTTTAACCTTTTACATACGGATCAGCGATCCGGTGCCCGCGCTGGTCAAATTACCACCGACCACGGGCTGATTGAAACTCCCATCTTTATGCCCGTTGGTACCGTGGCCTCTGTGAAAGGGGTACATCAAAGGGAACTCAGGGAAGATATCCGGCCCGATGTAATCCTGGGAAACACCTACCATCTCTACCTTCGACCAACTATAGATATACTGGAACAGGCCGGGGGACTCCATCGTTTTATGGGATGGGACGGAAATATCCTTACTGACAGCGGGGGTTATCAGGTTTACTCACTCTCGGCCAACAGAAAAATCCGGGAAGAAGGAGTGAAGTTCAAATCCCATATTGATGGTTCCCTGCATACTTTTAGTCCGGAATATGTCATGGAAATACAGCGGGCTATCGGGGCGGATATCATCATGGCCTTTGACGAATGCACACCTTTTCCCTGCACGTTTGACTATGCGAGAGATTCTATGCACATGACCCACCGATGGCTCGACAGATGTATTGAACATCTGAAGCAACTTCCATTCCGGTATGGGCATTCACAGGCATTTTTTCCCATTGTACAGGGTTCCACTTATAAGGAGTTGCGAATCCAATCGGCGGAGTATATTGCGGGCAGGGGAGCGTTGGGTAACGCCATTGGCGGACTCTCCGTCGGAGAGCCGGCAGAAGAGATGTACGCGATGACTGAAGTGGTTTGCGCAATACTCCCCAAAGACAAACCACGTTATCTTATGGGGGTGGGTACTCCGGCCAACATCCTGGAAAACATTGCCCTCGGCATCGACATGTTTGATTGTGTCATGCCTACAAGGAATGGGCGAAATGGGATGCTCTTTACGGCACAAGGGACCATCAATATTAAAAATAAAAAATGGGAAAATGATTTTTCTCGGCTGGATGACAGCGGAATGACTTTTGTGGATACAGAATATTCCAAAGCCTACCTCCGTCATCTCTTTATGGCCAACGAATATCTTGCCAAGCAAATTGCCACCATTCATAACCTGGGGTTTTATCTATGGTTGGTGAGAGAAGCCAGGAAGCGTATTTTAGCAGGAGATTTTACAGAATGGAAAAATGCCCTCGTAAGACAAATGGACAATAGATTATAAAAGTGACAATCATTGACTGGTACATATTAAAACGCTATCTGACCACCTTTGGGATGATGCTGCTGCTCTTCATCCCCATCGGGATCATGCTTAACCTGGCCGAACAGATAGGGAAGATGATAGACAACGAGGCCCCCCTTGATGAAATCCTCTTGTACTACCTGTATTTTACCATTTACATAGGCAGCCTGTTGTTTCCCATATTTCTCTTTTTATCCATTATTTTTTTTACGTCCAAACTGGCAAATAACACAGAAATTGTTGCCATACTAAGCTCCGGTGTCTCCTTCAATCGTTTTCTCAAACCTTATTGGATAGGTGCCACCGTCATTGCCGTTCTCATGTTTTTTATGGGAATGTTTATTGTTCCAAATGCGAGCAAAGGATATAACGAATTTAACTATAAATACCTCAAGAAAGGAAGACAGGACCGAGTGACAAGCAATATCTTCACCCAACTAAATGAAAATGACTTTATATATGTAAGCAGCTTTGATCCTGCCAGACAAATAGGCTATAATTTTACCTTTGAACACTTCAATGCAGAAGAACAACTGGCCTATAAAATTCATGCCTCCAACATAAGATGGGTTCCCAAGGATAGCATCTACCGACTTACCTCGTATTCCAAAAGGAAGATTCTGGATGAAACTGAAGTCATTGAGACCCGGCGGCGTCTTGACACCATATTTTCCTTTGACATTGATGATCTGACTCCCGTCTCCTATATCGCCGAGACCAAGAATTTGTTTGAGCTGAATTCCTTTATCGATGCACAAAAAAAGAAAGGCGCCTCCAATATTAATACCTATATCCTTACAAAATATAAAAGATGGGTACTTCCGGTAACCGCCTTCATCCTGACGATCATAGGGGTGGCCGTATCCTCTATCAAACGAAGGGGAGGTATGGGTATTAATCTCGCCTTCGGCATGGGGGTTGCCTTTATCTTTATCTTTTTTGATAAGGTCTTTGGTACCCTTGCAGAACAATCCGGCTTTTCTCCTTTGCTTGCGGTAGTCATTCCCAATATGCTATTTGGAATGCTGGGGATTTATCTGCTCTACCAGGCCCGTCGGTAGTACGGGGTGCATCCGGCTTCGCTTTGTGGGTATAAGCCCAGGCTTTACAAAAGGCTCCCTTTATGCATCCCGAATATATGTTACTAAAACTTGTCGGGGATTAAATCAATAATAATGGTAAGCGCATCAGAAATCTGACGGACCTGAAAAAACCAGAAAGGTTTGTAATAAAATTTTATCTTTGTCTGTCAAACTAACTCAGGCCATTTCTCGGATGGCCCTAACCCTCCCATCGCATGGAATATCTGGATTTTGAACTGCCGATCAAGGAACTGGCTGAACAACTTGAAAAGTGTCAGATCATAGGCGAAGAAAGCGATGTGGATGTCACTCAGACCTGTAAACAGATAGAATTGAAACTGTCTGATATGCGGAAGGAAATCTACAAGAATCTTACCGCCTGGCAAAGGGTGCAATTATCCCGGCATCCCAACCGACCCTATACTTTGGATTATATCCGTGCCATTTGCGGTGAAACTTTTCTTGAAATGCATGGCGACAGAAATGTGAAGGATGATAAGGCCATGATTGGCGGCCTCGGAAAATTAGGGGATCAAAGTTATATGTTCATTGGCCAGCAAAAAGGATACAATACCAAAACAAGACAATTCCGGAATTTTGGGATGGCCAACCCGGAAGGATACCGAAAGGCGCTCCGTTTGATGAAGTCGGCAGAAAAATTCAATCTTCCAGTGGTCAGCCTTATAGATACTCCGGGAGCTTACCCCGGAATTGAGGCAGAAGAACGGGGGCAAGGCGAGGCCATTGCGCGGAATATCCTTGAAATGACCAGGTTAAAGGTTCCAATAATTGTGGTGATCATTGGGGAAGGCGCCTCCGGAGGCGCTCTGGGAATTGGCGTTGGAGACCGTGTGCTCATGCTGGAGAATAACTGGTATTCTGTTATCTCACCAGAGTCGTGTTCCTCCATCCTGTGGCGGAGCTGGGAATACAAGGAACGGGCCGCTGATGCTTTGAAACTGACAGCGACCGATATGAAAAAACTAAAGCTTATTGATGAGATTGTCAAGGAACCGGTCGGAGGTGCCCATACCAACAGGGAAAAAGCCTTCGATATCGTCAAAAACAGGATCATAAAGAATTATGACGAGCTAAAGAAGTTGTCATCAAAGCAGCTTGTTCAGGCAAGAATGGAAAAGTATGCAGAGATGGGCGTCTTCAATGATTGATGCCTTAAACGTACTTTCTGTTTCACTAAAATATGAATCAAAAATTTGTACCTTTTTTACACTTGTGAACACATTTTTGTAACTTATCAACAAGCGGATTGTTAATCAACAGTTGATATCGGACAAAGCGATTTCCCCCTCTACTCAACCTTAATTGTATACTTTTACCACCATGGAGAATCCCAGCCCTGTCATAGGCCATAAAATCAGCAAATCTGCTATCATTAGCCTGGAAAAGGGCAAAATACCGCCTCAAGCAACTGATTTAGAAGAAGTTGTATTAGGAGCTATGATGATTGACAAGAAAGGGGTCGATGAGGTAATCGACATCCTCCACCCTGATGTATTTTATAAGGATGCTCACAGGTACATTTACGAAGCTATTTTTAAGTTGTTCGAAACTTCCGAACCCATCGATTTATTAACCGTTTCCGCTCAATTAAAGAAAGACGAACGGCTGGATATGGCCGGAGGCGATTATTACCTGATAAAGCTAACTCAGAAAGTGGCTTCTTCCGCTCACATTGAGTTCCATGCCAGGATTATTCTCCAAAAATATATCCAACGGAGCCTGATAAAAATCTCCAATGAGATTATAGAGGATGCCTACGATGACAGTACTGATGTTTTTGACCTGCTTGATAATGCAGAGGCCAAGTTGTATGATGTTACCCAGGGCAATCTGAAGCGCTCAGCGGAAACAGCGTTGAATCTGGTGATACAAGCAAAGAAAAAAATTGAAGAAATTTCAAATAAGGATGGCCTAAGCGGAATTCCTTCCGGTTTTGACAAGGTAGATAAATTAACATCGGGCTGGCAGCCAAGTGATCTGGTAATTATAGCAGCCCGCCCGGGGATGGGGAAAACAGCTCTTACCCTATCGATGGCAAGAAATATGGCGGTCAACCACAATATTCCGGTCGCCTTTTTCTCGCTGGAAATGTCCTCCGTCCAGTTGATTACCCGTCTCATCTCCTCAGAAACAGGACTACCCTCAGAAAAGTTAAGAACTGGCAGGCTTGAAAAACACGAATGGGAGCAATTGAATGTCAAGGTAAAGGCTCTGGAAAAGGCGCCCCTATATATAGATGACACCCCTTCTCTTTCGATCTTTGACCTCAGGGCAAAGGCGAGGCGACTGGCTTCACAACATAAGATACAATTAATTGTACTGGATTATCTGCAATTGATGACTGCCGGTGGTAGCCAGAAAGGAGGCAACCGGGAACAGGAAATTTCAACTATCTCCAGAAATCTCAAAGCGCTCGCCAAAGAACTCAGTGTTCCGGTCATTGCGCTTTCCCAATTGTCACGGGCAGTGGAAACCAGGGGAGGCAGTAAACGGCCTATTCTTTCTGATCTTAGGGAATCCGGGGCCATTGAACAGGATGCAGATATAGTAGCCTTCATTTATCGGCCGGAATATTACAAAATTGATGAATGGGACGATGAAGAACACACCCCAACACAGGGGCAGGCTGAGTTCATTGTTGCGAAACACAGGAATGGCGGCCTGGATAATATTAGGTTAAAGTTCATTGCCCAGCTGGGTAAATTTGATAACTTGGATGACTTTGATTCTCCTTTTGAGTTTCAATCCAAAATGAACGCGGATGGTGATAACCCGTTCCTGACTAAAAAACTGCCGACCAGCGATCAAGCTTTCGGCCGCAGGAGAAATGACCATCCTGATCCTGAGACGGACGAGAATAATGATATACCCTTCTGACACTCCTGACTCTTTTTCTCTCCGGAAACTTTCTTTACGGCAAACCACAATAACATCTGCAAATCAAAGATACATCCCGACAGAAAAGGGAGCAATTCATAGTCATCCCGGACCCGGCCGGCAGATGATCAGAAAGTCAAAGCGGGTTCTTTTCAGTCTCCTTTGTGTGATCTCCTTTCAACTTTCGGCCTCAGTGCTTCTTATTCCTATGGATTCTGAAGCCCAACAAAACCATCTTAAAGCCTACGGGATTACCTATTGGGTTTTGACCAATCAGCAAAAAGTGCAATGGCTCCTTAATTACAGGGGCGGCTCTTTTTTACTTCCTGACGGCGAGCGCATCCGACAGGAATGTCAGATCCGCGGGGTATCCTTCGAGATACTCTCTGATGTTCAGGCGGAAGAAATCCTTGACGGGATCAGCAGCCCGGCCATGAATCAGGAGGCTGTTATTCTGGAAAAGGCACCAAGGATAGCCGTCTACTCCCCTAAAGAGAACCAACCTTGGGATGATGCGGTTACCATGGTGCTCACATATGCCGAAATCCCTTATGTCACACTTTATGACGAAGAAGTTCTGGATAACAAATTGGCCCTGTATGACTGGTTGCACCTGCACCACGAAGATTTTACCGGCCAATACGGGAAGTTTTACGGAGCTTACAGAGCAGCGCCATGGTATATTGAGGCCAAGCAACAGGCGGAAGAACTTGCGGATCAACTTGGCTACGGCACCGTGGCCGAGGAAAAATCGGCTGTAGCACAAAAAATCAGGAATTATGTCATCGGAGGCGGGTTTATGTTTGCCATGTGCTCCGCCACTGATAGTTTTGACATTGCCCTGGCAGCGGAAGGGGTGGACATTTGTGAACCCATGTTTGACGGAACTCCCTCAGATGCCAACTACCAGAGCAGGATCGATTTCAGCAAAACGTTTGCATTCAAAGATTTTATCCTGGAGCGAAATCCGCTGCGTTACGAATTTTCCTCCATTGACATGACCAATTCACGAAACAACGTCCCAAAAGAATCTGATTATTTTTCGCTGATGGATTTTTCTGCCAAATGGGATCCGGTCCCTACCATGTTATGTCAGAACCATACCGCGCTGGTAAAAGGCTTTATGGGGCAGACCACCGCCT
The DNA here is from genome assembly GCA_041743425.1 of Zeaxanthinibacter sp. Classification (GTDB taxonomy): domain Bacteria; phylum Bacteroidota; class Bacteroidia; order Flavobacteriales; family Flavobacteriaceae; genus JTS-RE37. The sequence continues at coordinate 12,949 of JBGTMS010000134.1, forward strand.
TCGCAAGAGATCTGATAAAGCCAACAGTTCTTGTGCTCGGTGAGAACAAGATCAATGGCGAAGCGCGTTATATTCACGGAATCAAGGGAAGGGGATTTTTCACCTTTTATGGCGGCCATGATCCGGAAGATTATCAGCACAGGGTGGGCGATCCTAAAACAGAACTCGAATTACATCCCAACTCTCCGGGGTATCGTCTTATTTTAAACAATGTTTTGTTCCCGGCCGCTCAGAAGAAAAAACAGAAGACCTGATCTAACCTCCCGTTTCCAGTACTTTTTCCAGAATTTTTTCCACCCCGAAGTCATCATTGCTGGCAGTCGTATAATTGGCGGCCCGTAAGACATTGGGATGGGCATTTGCCATGGCGAAACTGTAATCAGACAAGGCCATCATTTCCAGATCGTTGTTGTAATCCCCGAATACCAGAGTTTCGTCACGACCAATGCCGTAATTTTTTTGTATCAGGTCTAAAGGATACCCTTTGTGTGCATCCTTATGTGAAAGATCTACCCAGTGTTCGCCGGACACCTTGACTTTGAGCCTGCCCTCAAAATGTTTAACTGCAGGATAAATGTGTTTCTCTGAGCTTTCAAAATTATACACCGCAATTTTCATCACTTCTCCTTCATATTCCCTCAGGTCTTTGAGAATCTTATAGCTGCTGTAATACTCGCTCAGCTTACCGAGAAAAGCGGGAGAAGAGTGCTGTACATATGCCGTATCCTTGGCGCACAGGACAGGCATGGAATTTTCTACCTTCTCCAGCAGGCTCAGGATCTCATTCTTCACATGGTTTTCCAGCGGGTTGCTGACGATTTCCTGACCATCCTTCACGGCGAAACCGCCATTTTCAGCAATAATAATGATATCGTCCTTAATGGAGTCAAGCTTAATGGCAATATTGTCATACTGCCTGCCACTGGCGGCTGCAAACATAATGTTTCGCTGTCTCAGACGATAGAATAATTCGAAAAACCTGGAGCTGACTTCATGCTTTGAATTTAATAAAGTGCCGTCCATATCGGTCACTATCAGTTTAATTTTGGAGAGATCCATTAGCCTTGTATTTTCAATTGGACAAAAGTATTTTTTATGCTTAAATTACCAGGGTATAAATTTTAATAATATGTGAATTACGGTTAAGCTTTTTAAGTCGAAAATGCTCCTCCTCTGACCCTAAAGGGCAATAATTTTCTCTATTAGGGCTATCTTTATAGGATTTTTCCTCCCTTTTAGGGTTGGGAAACAAAAAAATCCAGTTTCATTGGCTTATCCGTTATTCACGTTAATACTATAAGTTGACAGGCATGACATGTTATCAGAAGGAAATTCAATTGCTCCCACAGTCCCGGGGGTACCATCTTATTACCAGGCTTGTACTAAAGGAGTTCCCGGAGTTATCAAAGATATCCGCCGGATTATTTCATCTTTTCATCCGTCATACCTCTGCCAGTCTGACCATCAATGAGAATGCAGATCCCACGGTTCGAAGCGACTTTGAAAGTCATTTGAATATCGTCGTGCCGGAAAACGAACCCCATTACCTGCACAATTCAGAAGGCCCGGATGATATGCCTGCACACATCAAGGCTTCTCTGATGGGTTCTTCAGTCACAATCCCAATTACGGCAGGACGACTTGCTCTTGGTACCTGGCAGGGAATCTATCTGTGCGAACATCGGAACGATGCTTCCGGCAGATGGATCGTAGCCACCGCCTTTGGCAACTAGATCGGAACTGTTCATCCATGTGACGATACGCAAATCCAACAGCTATTAAAAAAAGAACCTCCCGGTCTAAAGAGCGGGAGGTTCATGATCCTGATGGGTTTATTTTATTTTATCCGCGATCGCCTTAAAGGCTTCCGGGTGGTTCATGGCGAGATCGGCGAGAACTTTCCGGTTTAGACCGATATTGCCGGTTTTGATACTGCCCATGAACTGGGAATAAGACATTCCGTGTAACCGCGCTCCAGCATTGATCCTTGTGATCCACAGGGAGCGGAAATTGCGTTTTTTGTTCCTTCTGTCTCTATAAGCATATACCATCGCCTTCTCTACGGCATTCTTGGCGACCGTCCAGACATTTTTTCTTCTTCCAAAGTAGCCTTTGGCCTGTTTTAAAACTTTTTTTCTCCTCGCCCTTGAGGCTACAGCATTTACTGATCTTGGCATTTTTCTTCTTTTTTTGTAGCAGGCGACCCATTTACGGGTACTTCATAAGGGATTGGTCATTTGACATCCCCTGCCTGACTCCATGGTTAATACTACCTTCTTGAACGCATTCCTTATTTCAGGCGTAGCTGTTCCCTGATGTTAGATACATCGGCCACACTGACCAGGGTCGAGTGGGTTAATTTAAGCTTCCGCTTTTTCGACTTCTTCGTGAGAATGTGACTTTTAAATGCGTGCTTTCTTTTTATTTTCCCGGTGCCCGTAAGCTTGAATCGCTTTTTGGCACTGGATTTGGTTTTCATCTTAGGCATTTTCTTGTTATTTAATAGTACAACAACTTATTGGTCCCGGCAGAGACTTCCTTATTTTTTAGTTTTGGGAGCAAGGAACATGGTCATCCGCTTACCCTCCAGCTTCGGCATCTGTTCTACTTTTCCAAAATCTTCCAATTCCTGGGCAAGCTTCAGCAGTAATATTTCTCCTTTATCCTTGTAAACAATGGACCGGCCTTTAAAAAAAACGTAGGCCTTTAATTTAGCACCTTCCTTTAAAAACTTTTCTGCGTGCTTCTTTTTAAAGTCGTAATCGTGATCATCCGTATTTGGGCCAAACCTGATTTCCTTAATAATCACTTTGGTCGCTTTGGCCTTCATGACCTTTTCCCGCTTCTTCTGTTCGTACAGAAACTTCTTGTAATCAATCACCTTACAGACCGGCGGGTCAGCATTGGGTGAAATTTCAACCAGATCCAGTCCCAACTCTTCGGCCTTGGCCATCGCAGCCTTGATGGGATATACCCCTATCTCAATATTATCACCCACCAGCCGCACTTGCGGGGCGTTGATATTCTCATTGATGTTATGAGGGTTTTTATTCTCCCTCCTGGGTTGGGGCCTAAATCTTCTACGTATTGCTATGACTACTTCCTTTTAATTAAACGCTGATTTTTTAAAACGACTTTAATGTACTATTAATTTCTTTTTTGACCAAGCTGGCAAAGTCGTCAACGGAAATCATGCCGAGATCTTCTCCTCCATGCCTCCGAACCGAAATGGAATCCTGTTCCTCCTCCTGTTCGCCAACGATCAGCATAAATGGAATTTTAGTCATTTCTGCCTCCCGTATTTTCCTGCCAACAGTTTCGTTCCGCTTATCAACGAGGGCGCGAATTTCGTGATTTTCCAGGGAATTTAAAACTTTTTGAGCATATTTTTCGTGCTTCTCACTCACAGGGAGCACAATCACCTGGTCCGGAGTGAGCCAAAGAGGGAAATTGCCCCCTGTATGTTCCAGTAGCAGGGCGATGAAACGCTCCATGCTGCCAAAGGGAGCGCGATGTATCATCACCGGCCGGTGGAGTTCATTATCGCTCCCTTTGTAGGTGAGGTCAAAACGTTCCGGAAGGTTATAATCAACCTGGATGGTACCTAGCTGCCAGTTTCTTCCAATGGCATCTTTGACCATAAAATCTAGTTTAGGACCGTAGAAAGCGGCTTCGCCTTTCTCTATTACAAATTCCAAACCTTTTTCTTTGGCCGCTGATATGATCGCGTTTTCGGCCTTATCCCAATGAGCGGCAGTGCCGATGTATTTTTCCGGTTGTTCAGGATCGCGGACAGAGACCTGTGCGCTATAGTTGTCCAGTCCCAGAGAGCTGAGAACGTACAAAGAAAGGTCAATCACTTCCTTGAATTCCTGATCCAGTTGTTCGGGAGTGCAGAAAATATGGGCGTCGTCTTGCGTAAAACCCCGAACCCTCGTCAGTCCATGTAATTCACCACTTTGTTCATAACGGTAGACCGTTCCGAATTCCGCGTACCGTTTTGGCAGTTCCTTATAACTAAAAGGGCGGGCGTTATAAATTTCACAATGATGGGGACAGTTCATAGGTTTAAGGAAGAACAGTTCGTCCTCTTTTGGGGTATGAATCGGTTGGAAGCTGTCCGCGCCATACTTAGCAAAATGTCCGGAGGTAACATATAGATCCTTTAACCCTATATGAGGGGATACCACCATCTCATAACCTGCCTTTTTCTGGGCCTTTTTAAGAAAAAGTTCAAGACGTTCCCGAAGTGCGGCCCCTTTTGGCAGCCATAGTGGAAGGCCCTGTCCCACCTTTTTAGAAAATGTAAAAAGTTCTAATTCCTTACCTAGTTTTCGATGATCCCTTTTTTTCGCTTCTTCCAGGATATGCAGATATTCGGTAAGATCCTTTTGCTTGGGAAAAGAAATTCCATAAACCCTTGTGAGTTGGGTTTTGTTCTCATCCCCCCGCCAATATGCCCCTGCCACGTTGAGTATTTTAATGGCTTTGATGATCCCTGTATTGGGAATGTGCCCGCCACGACATAGGTCTGTAAAGGAAGCATGATCACAAAAAGTAATCTCCCCGTCCTTCAGATTTTCAATCAGTTCGGTCTTGTATTCGTTCCCCTCGGAACGGTAGAAGTTGAGCGCGTCAGCTTTGCTCACCTCACGCATTTTAAAATCGTGCTTCCCCCTGGCTATCTGAAGAGCTTCAGCTTCGAGTACGGAAAAATCCTTTTCCGAGATGGATTGCTCTCCAAAATCGACATCATAATAGAATCCGTTTTCTATAGCAGGACCTATTGTGAGTTTAATACCAGGATAGTGTTCCTGCAGGGTTTGTGCCAGGACGTGGGAGGTGGAGTGCCAGAAGGCTTTTTTCCCTTCTTTGTCATTCCAGGTATGAAGTATCAGTTTTCCATCCTCGTTTAAAGGAGTGACCGTCTCAACTACTTTTCCGTTAAAAGTGGCAGAGATGATATTTCTGGCCAGCCCTTCACTTATCCCCATAGCAACCTCCGTCGGTGTTGTTCCCTCCGGGAACTCCCTGATATTTCCGTCCGGCAATGTAATCCTGATCATAGCGGCCCCCAAGTATAAGTGCGCAAAGATAACATCTTGCGATGAGGCAGACAATATATAAAAACACGATTTTAAGGGGCGTTGAAGCTGTGATGTGTATCATGCCAGCGCCCTCCGGCATACCTTCAGGGCTTTACTTTTTGGTTCCGAAAAAGCCGTCCATAAGCGTTTTGATACTATAGAATCCCAGAGCAATGGCACTAATACCGAGGATCAGACCTACCACAAGAACCGGCCAGAAAAAGGGATGTCCCTCATTTTTAAAAGCCTGATACATCACCACCGGGGCAGTGAACATAAGGCCTGTTGTATAAAGCAGGTATTTCAAACCTTTTGCCAGGACCGTCTTATCTGTTCCCATCATTCAACATTACTTCAGATTCAAATGTAACAATAATGAGATATATTTATCCGCATGATTTTGCAACCCAAAGCCAAGACCAATGAAAATACTGCTGATTCCGGACAAATTCAAAGGATCTCTCAGCGCGGAAGAAGTCATTAAGGCGGTTTCAATAGGTTTGCTAAAGGCGATCCCGAAAGTGAAGATCCATGCGGTTTTGGCATCTGATGGGGGAGAGGGGTTTTTAGATGCGGTTTCCCGATATACAGACGCAGAGAAAGTTTCTGTTTCAACTGTGGATGCACTTGGAAGAGCTATTAAGGCTGATTATCTGATAGATACTTCTGCGGCAGTGGCCTATATTGAACTTGCAAAGGCCTCTGGCCTCATATTGCTGAAACCGGAAGAGAGACATCCCGGAATCACCTCCACCCAGGGTACCGGGATTCTGATTGTACATGCCATCCAAAATGGTGCCAAGACGATTTATGTTGGTTTAGGGGGAAGCGCAAGTAACGATGGGGGTATTGGAATGGCCAGGGTGTTTGGCTATGATTTTCTGGATGATCAGGGTCGTCAGCTGGAGCCCATAGGAAATCATTTACACCTGATAGATTCTATCCGTCGGTCAAAGCGGATGATTTTGCCTCAGGACGTAAAGGTTTTCGCCGTACATGATGTTCTGAATCCGCTTTATGGTATCTCCGGGGCCGCTATGGTTTATGGGGAACAAAAAGGAGGGAGTATAGGGCAGTTGCAGGACCTGGACGAAGGGCTTCAACAGCTGGACTTGATGGTTCAGCGGGATGTTGGGATGGCGTGTGCAATGATCCCGGGTTCTGGTGCCGCAGGAGGTTCTGCTTATGGATTGAAGGTTTTTGCGAATGCAGAATTCATTAGCGGGACCGACTTTCTTTTTAAGATGGCCGGGGTACATGAGTTTCTCGACAAACAGTCGGCAGATTACATCATCACAGGAGAAGGAAGAATTGATGAACAGACCTTGCATGGTAAACTGATCCATGGAGTGATCGGCCTGGGAGAACAATATGGCATCCCGGTTATTGCGGTTTGCGGAAGGCTTGAGATAGATCCTGAGCTTCTGAAAGCTTCAGGCCTCAGCGAGGTGATAGTTATCGGCTTAGCGAACAGGTCTCTTGAGTACAATATGGCGAACGCCTCCAGACTGACGACTGAGGCAATTCACAAATATTTCTCATCCGGGCTGTGAGTCGGCCAACCGGTCTTTGCCACTATTCGATCAGAATACTTTTTTTAAATTCCTGTACCACGGCAAAGTAACCAAGCGCAAATTTATCCGGCCTCCCTACATTGTCAGATATTTCCTCATTATTCAGGCCGGTTACATCAAATACATTGCCACGCACCGTGGCGGCGAGAGTGGCGAAAGGCCCCATTAGGTCGCCTCCCTGTTGTATGAGTTGATTCATATAGTTATAAAAACCGCGATCTGCCCCCAGAATAGCGATGGTCACCTCATCCCCGGCCTGGAGGTTGTTATCATAGAAATAGGAAAAGCTGAAGCTCTGGCCCTTGTAGAACTCATCCTCCGTTACCAGATATTCTCCGAAATCAAAGTCGAAGACATAAAAATCATCCCGGTCGGGCGCGTCCCCAAATGTGACGATCACCTCAGTCTCATCCCCTTCAAAGAGAACACCTTCGCCCTGATCAAGCGTGTCGATTGGAACCGTGGGCACATATCGGGTCCGGGCGAAATAGAGCCTTTCATCATGGGTGAGCTGCAGGATCAGTTCCCCCTCCATAAGAAATTCCTTGTTGATAATCCCTTCGTATACTCCGCTGCCTTCCTCTTGCTCAATGAGGATCAGTAAGCCACCGGATTCCACATTACTGATGGTTATTTGTTCAAGGTTGGTCACGGGGCTGGTAGAAAAAAAAGAAGCGGTAAGGGCCACTTTTATACTCACATGAACCAGGGGCTGGGTTTCATCTATCCGTATCAGTGCGTCGACAAGGAGTCTTGGCGGACTGGAGGGGACATCGACCTCTACCACATCTTCACAGCTTGTAAGGAGTAGCAGGAGCATAGGAAACAGGTATTTTTGCATCCCGTTCCTATTAAAATTCAATTTGCGAAGTGTATTCCTGAACCACAGCAAAATATCCAAGTGCAAACGCCTCAGGGCGATCCACATTATCAAAAATATCGATATTGTCCAGGCCTGTAACATCAAAAACATTTCCGCGAACCGTTGCTGCGGGAGTGGCAAATGGTCCCATGGTATCGCCTCCCTGCTGAATCAGCTGGTTCATATAATTGTAGAAGCCTTCATCAGCACCCCATATACGAATTGTAGCCTGGCTGCCGGCATCCATTTCCCTGTCATAGAAATAAGAAAATTCGAATTCCTGTCCCTGATAGAAGGTATCCTCGGTAACAAGGAATTCGTTAAAATCAAAATCGAAGATATAAAAATCCTCCCGTTCAGCGACGTCCGTAAATCGTATGAGCACTTCGGTGTCGTCCTCCCCGAACAGAGAACCATCACCCTGACGAATGTCATCGATAGGAACTGTGGGGACGTAATGAGAACGGGCAAAATAGTCTCGTCCGTTATGGGATAATTGAAATACAAGTTCCCCAGAAGTAAAGAAGGAAGTATTCTTGGCAGCCTCATAAATGCCTGGTTGTGTTTCTAGCAGAATAATGGTATTGGGATTTTCAAAGGTCGATTCCATATCCACATTGGTTATGGTGACCTGTTCCAATGAGGTCACAGGTACTTCTCCGAAATAGGTACTTGTCAGACCTACCCTTACCCTTACCAGCTGAGAAGGACTTGAGATATCTATCTTTATAAGAGCATCCACGATGAGCAGTGGTTCTCCGGCCGGAGTGCTCACTTCTATAACATCTTCACAAGACAAGAGAAGAAATACCAGAGAGAGCAGGAGGATTTTCGTTGGCATCGTTCAGAATTTAAAATTGTAGGTTACTGCCGGTACGATTCCAAAAATCGAAGTACGAATGGCTTCATTCACCCCCGTATCCTGATTCTGTCGGAAATTGATGGAGGCCGCATTTCGGCGGTTGTAAAGGTTGTAAATACTGAAAACCCATTCAGATTGCCATGTCCTTCCCTTCTTTTCTTTTGGTGTGAGGGTGGCACCTATATCAAAACGGTGGTATTCTGGCAGGCGTTCCTTATTCCGTAAGCCATAATAAGGGATAGTCAGTCCCTGGAAGTCAAACTGGCCAATCGGGTAATTCGTAGGTTGTCCTGTCTGGAAAATAAAGTTTGCATTGAAATCCCACTTTTTGTTTAATTCAAAACTCCCGAAAAGTGCAATATCGTGGGTCTTATCGTACGGTGTAAAATACCATTCTCCCAGGTTGATCCCTGTTTCCATATTGGATCTTCCGTTATCCGATTTAGGCGTTCTTCCGGGAGTACGTTGTTCGGAGCGAGACAGGGTATAGGCGATCCACCCCTGCAACCTGCCGGCATTCTTGCGGAGGAGTATTTCTAACCCGTATGCCCTGGCATGGCCGTTCAGGATGACCTGTTCTATTGCGTTGTTTGCGATGAGGTTGGCTCCGTCTATATAATCTATCCGGTTACGGATATCCTTATAGAATACTTCAGTTTCCAGGGTATAGGTATCATCACTGATATTTCGGAAATAGCCAAGGGCATACTGATCGAGCAATTGTGGTTTCACAAATGGTCCGCTGGGGGTCCAGACGTCCAGTGGAGTAGGGGAGCTGGTGTTGGAAATCAGATGCAGATACTGGGTGAGTCTCGTATAACTTGCCTTTACAGAAGTATCCGGTCGAAAGGTGTAAGCAGCGGAAATTCTGGGTTCAAGATTGGTGAAGGTAGCCAGACTCCCACCGCGACCCGGGGTTAATGTTCCAATGGGATCTGCCTCCTGATAGATCAGGAGAAAGGGATCGAAAAAGACAGGTTCATTATTTTCATAGATATTAATTTCATCCTGACCCAGTCGTATAAAGTGGCTCAGCCTCAGACCATATTCGACTGACAATTGATCCGTAACGTTCTGCTGTACATCTATATAGGCTGCAGACTCATTTGCATATTTCTGAATGAGTTGCTCCTCAAGGATGCCGGAATCGGCACTGTTGGGTTCGATTTTCCCCGGATTGAATCTGTAATAAATATTATTGAGCCCGTAATTTATTTGCAGATCCTCATTGGCATAATGTTTCAGGTCGTATTTTAAATTAAAATTTTGTATGCCAGAGTTCCATCGGAATCCTACAAAATCCAATTCCAACCCATAGTAATAATCGGAATAGATCAGGGAGAGGTTGGTGAACAATTTGTCGGAGAAGAGATGGTTCCACCTGAAATTAAATACACTATTGCCATACGTATTTTGAAAACTCTCTGAAATGGAGAACACGTCCCTTCCGAAATATCCGGAAAGAAAAATATTATTTTTTTGGTTGATGCGGTAGTTAAGTTTGGTATTGAGATCAAAGAAATATGCAGAGTTGTCAATGTCGAAGAGTGGGAGAAACAAGTGGGCATAAGATGCCCTTCCACCGATCAGGAATGCGGCTTTGTCCTTAACAATCGGTCCTTCCGCCAAAAGGCGGCTTGCCACTGCCCCGATACCCCCGCTCATTTTGAAGGCATTGCTGTTCCCTTCCTTTTGAAAAATTTCAAGAACTGACGATACCCGGCCTCCATAGCGGGATGGGATGCCCCCTTTAAACAATTTGATATCCTTTATAGCATCCGGATTAAAGACCGAAAAAAAACCAAAGAGATGGGAAGCATTGAAGATGGTGGCTTCATCCAGCAGTATTAGATTCTGATCCACCGAGCCACCCCTGACGTTGAATCCGGATGCGCCTTCTCCCGCATTGGTAATACCCGGCAACAACAGCAGGGATTTGATCACGTCTGCTTCTCCAAGTACCACAGGAATTTTTTTTATGGTCTGAATGTCCATGGTGCTGACACTCATCTGCGGTTCGCGGATATCAATTTTATAAAGATCATCTGAAACTACAACCTCTTCCAGTTGCTCAACCATTTCTGCGAGCTTGAAGTTGATTTTCTGATTTTCATCAAAAGAGATCGTATTGACTACGTCCTGGTAACCAAGGTAACTGATCCTCAGGGTGTACTGCCCTTCAGGAAGTGTCAGGGAATAAAATCCGTACTCGTTGGTAGTCACACCTGTTCTCAGCTCTGGTACTGCAATAGTTACTCCAATCAGGGTTTCATTGCTGGAGGCTTCGGTAACGGATCCGCTGAGTGTGAATTTTTGTTGTGCAGGAAGTGAGAAGGAGAGCAGGAGGCAGAGAATACCAAAGAGTACTCGAAGGGATGGGGACATTCAATGAAAATTTCTTAAAAATAACAAGAAATACCCCAGCCCTCAACATCAGCCCTGAAATAAAATCGAACTTGTTTTATTGGAAAGTGGGGCATCACCCGGCCGAAATGGCAATGAAGGATGTTCAAACACCATTTTAACAGTGATCGTTCCATTCCAGGCCGCGCCTTATCGGGGAATTCAATGCTTCAACACCGGCATATTAAAGCGCATCAAGCAGGGTATTAAAGGTTTTGCTTGGTCGCATAGCTGCATTCACGAGATCCGGATTTGGCTTGTAATATCCTCCAAGTTCCTGCTTTGTACCCTGAGCCGCGATCAATTCTTCCAGAATCTTCGACTCCTGTTGGCGAATACTTTCAAAGAACTTTTTAAAAGTCGCTTTTAACTCGGGATCTTTATCCTGTTCTGCCAAGGCCTTCGCCCAGTAATAGGCCAGATAAAAGTGGCTGCCCCTTGTGTCAATTTCACCGACATTTCGGGAAGGGGAGCGGTCCTCATCTAAAAATTGTTCCGTAGCCTCATCAAGCATTTCGGCCAGTATTTTAGCGCGGGGATTCTTATTTTTTTCACCGTAAAATACCAACGAAACACTAAGTGCAAGAAATTCTCCCAGTGAATCCCACCGCAAATGCCCTTCTTCCAGAAACTGCTCTACATGTTTGGGCGCTGATCCGCCGGCCCCTGTTTCGAAGAGGCCTCCGCCATTCATCAACGGAACAATAGACAGCATTTTTGCGCTGGTCCCTACTTCCAGAATAGGGAACAGGTCGGTAAGATAGTCGCGGAGCACGTTGCCTGAAACAGAGATAGTATCCTTGCCATCCTTTATCCTGGAAAGTGTCAATTTTGTTGCTTCTACCGGGGATAAGATACTGATATCCAGACCATTGGCATCAAGATCTGGGAGGTATTTGTCTACTTTTCTTATCAGTTCTGCATCGTGCGCCCTATCCTTGTCCAGCCAGAAAATGGTGGGGGTTTGGGTGGCTCTGGCCCTGGATACAGCCAGCCGGACCCAGTCCTGGATCGCGGCGTCTTTTACCTGACACATCCGCCAGATATCCCCTTCTTCCACTTTATGCGCAAGCAGGACCTCGTCGGTTTCAGCATTGATCACTCTGACCTCACCCTTGGCTGCTATCTCAAAAGTCTTGTCGTGGGACCCATATTCCTCTGCTTTCTGCGCCATGAGTCCGACATTGGGTACGGTACCCATGCTAGCAGGATCAAATGCCCCGTATTTTTTACAAAAATCAATCGTGGCCTCATATACGCCGGCATAACTGCTATCAGGGATGATAGCTTTGGTATCCTGGGACCTACCCTCTGCGTTCCACATTTGACCCGAATTCCGGATCATGGCAGGCATTGAAGCATCGATGATTATATCGCTGGGTACATGCAAATTGGTTATTCCCTTCTCATGGTTCACCATGGCCAGGCCGGGTCCGGCTTCCATAGCTCGCGCAATATCCTGTTCAATTTCTTTCTTCTCTGCCTCAGGGAGCTGATTTAATTTATCGAACAAAACTTCCAGACCATCATTCTGACTAATGCCGAGTCGCTTAAAGGTAACTTCATGTTTCCTGAAAACCGTTCCAAAATAGACATCCATCACATGGCCGAATATAATGGGATCAGATACCTTCATCATCGTAGCCTTCAGATGAACCGAGAACAGCAGGCCTTTTTCCCTGGCATCTTTATATTGGGTCCTGAGAAAATCCAGCAGGGCACCCTTGTTCATAACTGTTGCGTCAATGATTTCACCGGTAATGAGAGCCACGGAACTCTTCAGGATCTGTTCTGAGCCATCCGATTTTTCCAGAACCACTTTTACGCTTATAGGTTTGGTAATTGTCAGCGATTTCTCATTGGCCTTAAAATCTCCTCCATTCATGGTCGCCACGTGCGTTTTGGAATCTGGATCCCAGGCACCCATACTATGTGGATTCTTTTTAGCGAAATTCTTAATGGGTTTTGGCGCACGCCTGTCCGAATTTCCTTCCCTTAATACCGGATTGACCGCACTCCCTTTAATACGGTCATAACGCGATTTTGTCTCTTTTTCAGTCTCTGAATTCGGGTCATCCGGATAATCAGGGACAGGATAACCGTGCCCCTGCAATTCTGATATGGCCTCTTTTAATTGTGGAATCGAGGCACTTATATTTGGCAACTTGATGATATTGGCATCCGGCATAGTGGCCATTTTTCCCAATTCTGACAGGTCATCCGGCAGTCTCTTTTCCTCCTTTAATTTATCTGCGAAGACGGCAAGAATGCGTCCTGCGAGTGAGATATCTTTCGTATCAATGGAAATACCTGCCGATGAGGTAAAGGCTTTTATAATGGGTAAAAATGAATGGGTTGCCAAAGCCGGCGCTTCATCAGTTTTGGTATAGATAATTCTCGGCATATATGTTGGTTTTATTCAGGCGCACCAAATATACAATTTTAAATGTGCCGACAGGGAGGGCACTACCTGAAAGTTCGAAGGGGTGGAAATCGGTGGAAAAGCATTACAATAAGACCGGATGATAGGGAGGTAAAGGCTTGATATATTAAATAACAAAAGCCATATCAGCGTAACGAGTACCTTGATATGGCTTTCTAGAAACAGTCAGCAGATAATTGTCGTACACCGAAGTGTACTACGGCAATCAATGATTGCATCCGCTTGTCTGTTTCAACGTTTGAAACAGGTTTGTTCTCAATTATAAAACTAAGCAACAGATCCCTATTTCTTTTCGCTGTCCCGGAATTTTTAATTTAACCACAGCACCGGAGTGATGTATTTAAAGTAGAATATTCCCACTCCTCAGTTCAGAAAGCGACAGCCTCCTTCACCGAATCATGTTGGTAATTTCCACCTGATACCAGGTACCATGTTTCCATTACCGAAAAACAACAATAAAAAGAACGTCAACTTTATAATGGTTTTCACATGTATCGTTGCCGATCTATCTTTCAACCATATAATAAAACTAGTCTTTTTCATTGAAAAATACAAGAAAAACAATGGATTTATAATCAACAATAAATCAACCGGTGTTATCAACAAATGTTTATAAAAAGGTTGGTTCCTTTAGAGCCGGTATTCCGGACGATTCCAATGAAAAACGGTCCGTTTTCCGGACCGTTTCAACCTTCTTAACCGCCATTTCCATTTTCAGGGCGTCGATTCTTCAATTCCCTCTTTCGCTTTTTCCAATTGCCTCTGAATCTTCCTGATGGCTGATTCTATTGATTTCTCCGGTTCAATGATATTGTATTCTCCCCAGAAATCCGGGTCAGAAAAACCAAGGGCCTCGTCGGTGAGAATGATATTGGATCGAATCCGGTCCTTAGATTTGGGCAAGGCTCCCGCAGTGCTCTGCTGCCAGTCAGTCACAGCCATTTCACAGGTCATACTGTATACAGAATTGAACAGCCTCTTGTCCCAATTGATGGTGAATTCCATAAGAACATTGCTGTAACCATAATACCACCTGCCGTTCTTCTCCCTGTAATCTACCCGGTACGACACTTCCGTAGGGTAAACTTCTGCATTCCGGGGCTTTTTGCGGACGTAGAGATTACTCGCTTTTGCACGATCCGTTATGTTAAGTGAGTAAACTGCGCTTGTCAAGATCTTCTTTTCAGCATCTATAAAAAGCTTGCCCCGGTACAATGGGTCGATTATGCCCTTTCGCTGTGTAAATGCTACAACATAAATTAAATGGTCATTGATCCTCGTCGACCTTTCAAAAGTAAACTCATAATCAAGGATAGTGGCATCGGTAAAAATGTATTCCGGATATTTCATAATGTCCACAAAAAGTGCGTTGAAAGGTCCCCCCTGGAGTTTTAAAGTCAAAGTATCCAACTTGTCATAATCCGTACTTTTCCTGGCCTTGAAAAGCTGTACTGCATCCTGCCTTGGAGATGTATAGGAAGCCTTGTATATATTGACCACCGCCTCAGAAAGTGAGACGTTCTTTCTTCTTTTTTTAATTGTCTCCCTGTAAAAGGCGGTCATCAATGTAGGATTTTCTATATAGTTTTCACCCTTTCTTCGCAATGTTTCCTGAACAAGGATCATGGCATCTTTTGGAATACTAATGTCAACTTCTGAGAGCTCGGTAACCGATACCTGCAGGCCAATCCGGTTATTGGATTCACTCAACTGGGATAATGGGATAGCCCGGGTTTTATATCCCAGGAAGGATACTAATAGGTTCCCCTGCGTGGTGGTTTGCGGAATTTTGAGCAGGAATTCGCCCTCAGCGTTGGTGACCGTACTAATATTGGTTCCCTGAAGGGTCAGAGTAGCAAAGATGAGTGCCTTTTTATTTTGATCATCCACTACTTCTCCCCTGTATTGTTTAAAATTCTGTATTTCCTGTAGAGGACGTTGTTGTATATTGAAGACGGCTGACATAGTGCCAGGGAAGAGCATTGATATCAGATATAAAGCTACCGCCGGGAAACATCGCGCGGTGCTGATCAGTTCCTTTTTCATAGCTTTATTGTTTAGTGAATATCCTTTTGCGTGTTGCAATTCACACTATCTAAGTTAGTGATAATTAGTGTTATAGTTGTGTTAAACCTGTGAAATTATCAAGGTCATTCCATATCCTTCCTGTCGACCCGAAGACGGGGAAGTGGCAGGCTCCGGCTTGGTTATTTAAAAGACGACGGCGTCAGTTAACACCGCTGCGGTACCATCCTGAAACTCTTATGACTTAGTTAAGCTCCGTGAGGATGGCTGATCAGGACGGCAGTTCTTTACCAGTAAATGGGCCCTTTGCCAAGATACTTCTCAGCCAGCGGTTGGTAGTAGTCCCTGATATCCTCAAGCTGAAACAACGCATCGCTTTTTGTATACAGGTCGTATTTATTGAAATCGCGGATCCATTCCAGGTATTGCTCGTCTTTTTTAGTTAGCAGTGAGCTGTAGCTGCCTCCGGTATGCCAGGGGTAAAAGGAATGAAAGCGAATCATGGCCATACCCGCCTCCGGGATGCGGTTGGTAGCATGATTTTGCAAAACACGGTATAGATATTCATCGTGACCCCAGGCCAGAGTTAGCTGATCCAGACCGCAGCCTTCCTCATAAATCCCGTTCTGCGTGTTATACCTGTTATCCTGCATGTCAGGGTTCAATTTATTAAATTCAGGGAAGACACAGGTATCAGGAATGGCACAACCAACTACAAATACGTCCCCGACCGTTCCCCATTGCTCCGCCTGGCTGGTTCCATCTTCATCTTTTCCCCATAGGAACATGACCTTCCCAAGGTCGTGGATGAGACCAACAAGCTGCATCCAATCTTCCCTGCGATCATTGCGTATGGCTTCAGCACTCTGAATCAGATGCTGCACATTTGGCAGATCCAGATCCGGATCACTTACGTCAATTAAGTCGTTCAAATGTTCCATGGCATCCCATAAGTCCATGGGTTTATCGTAAGTTAAATAGGTATTTTGCATCCTCCGGACATATTCCAATGTCTGGTTTTTTCTCATTTTCCTGTAGTGTTCACGCACTGCATCATCAACACTCAATTCCTCGTAATTCCTGAATACTTTCTCCATACCTAAACATTTCCAAGGAAAAGGTACAAAATTAAAGTGAAAACTATCAGAAATATGCTGAAATGCCTGGCATATTTCCAAGGCTTCAGGTCAAGGATACCGGCATCCTGTATTACATATAAGGTCTTTTGTGGTCGTAACAGAGAAACGGCGTGCATTACTAGAATGTTTAAAACAAATTCGATGCCCCACAAATGCACAAAATGCAAATCGACCTCAAAAATAAAATAGGTCAGGATGTAGAATAGGAGGCCAAACGCTAGGCCGGCCTTGGCACCGGTAGCAGAAACCCGAGGGAACAGGAATCCTGCGACGATTACACTGGCTATTGGAATAAAGAAGATACCGTTGAGTTGTTGCAGCAGCTGATAAAGGCCCAGCGGTGCATTCGCGACGAAGGGCGCGATCCCTATCGCAAAAATGGCCAGCACCGCGGAAGTCCATTTTCCCATAAAGACCAATTTTCTTTCCGAGGCATTTTTATTAAAATATCTTTTGAAGATCCCCAGGGTAAATACCGTTGCGGCGCTGTTCAAAGCGCTGTTAAAGGTGGTCAGGATGGCTCCCATCATTACCGCCACGAAAAAGCCGGTGAGCCATGCCGGAAGGATCATCTTTACCAGTTTTGGATATACACTGTCGGGATTGTCATAAAGGCTCTCCCCGAAATAATAGAATCCGATAAGTCCGGGGAGGACAATGACCAGGGGCACCAGGATTTTTAGCAGACCTGTAAATAAAAGCCCCTTTTGGGCTTCCCTGAGATTAACGGCACCCAGCACCCGCTGGATAATGGATTGGTGCATGGCCCAGAAGTAGACCTGATTGACCATAAGTCCCGTAAACAATACCTCAAAGGGAAGGATGGCCGTACGGGAGCCCGGGCCAATACCTGGCTCAGTGCTCACTACATTAAATTTATCAGGACTTTTTTCGAAAACAAGGTGGAGACCTTCCAAAACGTTGCCGTCGCCAATACTGATCAACGCGATGATAGGTACCATCAGACCGGCTACCATAAGCCCGAAACCATTGAAAGTATCCGTGTAGGCCACCATTTTCAATCCGCCAAAAATAGCATAGACCGCTCCGATGACTCCAACGATCAGGATGGTGATCCAGATTCCCTGGGACTCGCTGACCTTCAGAATGTCGGAAATTTCAAAAATAGCTTCAATATTCAGTGCCCCGGTATATAAAACGATGGGCAGCAGTGTCGCAACAAAGGAGATAATGAGTAACAGGGCGACTAGGGTCCGGGTGATTCCGTCAAAACGAGTCTCAAGAAATTGGGGAATGGTTGTAAGTCCCATTTTGAGGTAACGAGGGGCAAAATACAGGGCCGCGATGACCAGCGCCAAAGCCGAAGTTATTTCCCAGGCGATAATAATGGCGCCATTCCGGTAGGCAGAGCCATTCATGCCGACCAGATGTTCCGTAGAAATATTGGTCAGTAAAAGCGAACCTGCGATGATAATACCACTAAGCGATCTCCCACCCAGGAAAAATCCGTCAGGCGTATTCAGTTTATCCTTGCGCAGCTTCCAGGTAGCATAAAACGCAACAAAACCGGTAAATAATAAAAATGTGATATAGGTCATTGACTGGAGGTTATGGAGAAAACACCTTCCATCCTGTAGGGACTAGGGGTTCGTAATTCCTGGTCGGAGATGTCCATACTACTATTCCTGTGGAAAGGCAGCATCTGCCATGACCTCCTCTATTTGTCGTATATGTCGCTCTGTATGAGCCGAGATAAACATCAGGACCTGATAGGCATCCATGGTTCCCAACGGAGTTTGGGAATAATGATTGCGAAGATCGTCCTCCGTGGTATTAACGTAATCAATATGGGCCTGTCTTGCTGTCTGAAATGCTTCCAGGGTGGCTTCTGCAGACCCGAATTTACCTGAAGGTTCAAAGGCTTCGGGAGTTTTCACTTTAGTTGACCGCTCCGCAATCATGGACAGTACCTGATCGTCCGTCAATTGCACTTCTGCCCTCCTTGACGGATCTGGCTTTTCCTTTAAGGACCCCTGCAACATTAGATCAAGGTTTGATTCAGAGATAGCAAGATGCTCGATACATTCCGCTACAGACCAGGATTCGGGACTACGCTTATAGGCCAGTTGTTCTGCGCTGAGTCCGTCGGTTACTGTAAGTAAGCGATCCTGAGTTTTCTTAAGTTCTGCGACTGCCGTGGCACGTTCTGCATCAGTAAGCTTCAGAACCTTCGGAGTAAAGCCGGCAACCAGCAACACTACGATCAGATAAAGCATTTTTTTCATCTTATTTCTTTTTGGTTGTTACGTTGGTTTTCTCACTCTTTTAAGCATGAAACAAGCTGTTAAAAGGAGGTATAAAAGATAGTTTAAATTCCTGTAGTAACTATTTCTCCCTCACTTTTTTTCGCCTCTGTAAAAATCAATTCCCGGAGCCATTGGATTGCCGGCTGTTCTTCGTAAAATCGCTATTTGGCCGCAGTGCCACACCGCATCCTCCAGTGGGCCGTTCAACTGATTCCAGAAGGGGTCATTCTTTACTTTCTGCCCGTTCGTTTCTGCCTCTTTGTGCTCCGGGAAATAGGTCTCCAAATAGGCGGTCCTTGCCAATATGAAATTGTTCAGCGTTTTTTGGCGCCTGTCCTCCATTCCCACGACTGCTGAATCTGAATTGTCCGATCCGGTTGCAAAATTACGAATGACCTGGCTCAGCTGATAGATGTGATCCATGATTTCTGAAATACTCCTGCTATCCCCCGACATGCGAAATTCGAGGTCGACTTCGGTAAGTTCCTCAGTGGCCCAGAAATACCTGAAGCCAAGGCCGTCAATCATCCGCGCCATAATGGTCTCTCGACTTACCATCTCCGAATATTCGGAAATATCACTGAACGGTTGTGGGTTCCCGCTTTCAACCTGCGCGTAAAAAGGAAGACAGATCAGAATAAAGCCGCATTGGATCAGGGATTTCAACATAGATCTGAAAATATCAGTCCACTTTTACGAAACTGAACATGGCTGCAGGCGGATCTACTGAAGTACCGTCTCCCAAGGGAGCTCCGGTGATAAGGGTGATATTTTCGGCAGGACTGGTATCGGCATCCGGAGAGGTATATGCACTGCCACTGTCCGTACCAGCATCATATGCTACAGCGTTTATAATGAGATCATCAACAAACGCACCGTTCTCATAAAGGTTCAAATTTTCTATAGCCACGTACCAGTCAGGGCTCGGGCCAAACATACTTACCAGAGAGACCAACGGAAAATCGTTTGTCACGGTGATCTCAAAAGTAACCTCGGAGAAACCCGAAGTGAGTCCGGGACCATCGATATAACTCATAGCGGTTCCGGCTGTGACCAAGGCATCAACTTCACCATTCAGCCCCACATTGGTACCCTCCTCTGCCATTTCTTCAATCCCTTCGCTTGCCAACTCCCCTTCTTCGAAAAGTGATATTCCCGAAGCGTGCACCATCCCGACGGCTGGTGAAAAATGATCTCCGGCTGGAAAATCAACCGGGTGGTTGGAAGAACTCCAGTTGCCAATAAAAGTGACACTATAGGTTGCGTTGGTTTCCTCAGGTGGTACCTGTACTGTAATGTAGTTGGGTTCTGTAAAGGTGTTGTTTCCCTGGCTGTTTACTGCAGTAAGACTGACCGAATATGTCCCCGGAGTATTATAAGTCACGGAGGGTTCTTCCTCTGTACTGGCGTTGGGTTCCCCGCCATTGAATACCCATGAATAGCTCGTCGCTTTCAGGGAATTGTTGGTAAACTTAATGGTCGCTCCCGTAAATACCGTTTTTATTGGGGTGGTAAAATTGGCGATCGGATTATCAGAATTGTCACCGGAACCATCATCACTGCTGCAGGCAAATAACAACACACCGCACAACAGGAACATAAAATTTCGCACTAGGTAATTTCTCTTCTTCATGGCTTTTTTTATCAAAATAAATTAATTCAGCGTTCTCCTGCAACTATTGATCAATATTGATGGAATGCGTCCGAAACAAAGCTGAGGACAGCGGGCAGCGACTCCCGCCAGTAGGTCCAGCTATGTTTCCCGTCCCGAACCCTATATTCATGAAGAATTTCCTTTTTTTTCATGGCAATATGAACCAGACTGTTTCCTTCAAAGAGAAAATCATCATCTCCACAATCAATATACCATCTAACGGAATTGATATCTTCCTTGTCCATAGCATTAATCAGATTCACCGCATTATGTTTCTCGAAATAAGTTTCAAGAGAGGCATTTGTATATTTTTCATTGTTATCGTCCATCCGCTTTTTCAGGTCATTCATTGTAAGAGGCCCCACATAAGCACTTAGTGGGCAGGCGGACGAAAACAGCTCGGGCCTGTGCAGGGCGTACATAAAGGTGCCACCACCGCCCATGGAGAGTCCGGCCACTGCGCGAAATCGTTTTTCGGCTTTAATCCTGTATTTCTTTTCCACATAAGGCATCAATTCATTAAAAAAATGGTCTTCATAGGGCCAGGCGCCATCAGGAGTGTTGAAATATCCCCGCCTCCCGGTATTGGCATCCGGCATAATGATTATCATAGGGGTGGCTGTTCCTTCACGTATGGCCTTATCAGTAAGCTGTAGTACTTCTCCAAACTGTACACATCCCGTCTGGTCATCGCCTGCACCGTGAAGGAGATAGAGGACGGGGTAGCTCCTGCCCGATGTTTCATAATCCGGAGGCAGATAAACTGCATATTTTCGCTCGCCATTTAACAAAGAACTCGGCATGCTCAGAGCATCATGTACCTTCCCGGACTGGGCATTTACAGAACTTAAAAGGAGACAAAAAAGGGTGAAGTAAAATAACAATGTTCTCATTCATTAAACTATTTGGTTCTTCTTCTTGGAAATGGTAGGTGAATTAAATTTTTAAAGGTAAGGTTTTTGGCTGAGCCTGCTGACAAAACATCCTTTCAGCCGCTTGCCACAAGGGTTCTGAGAAGATGGACGCTGAGATCAGAGCCATTTTTCAAAACAAAGACTGTTTTCAATTGCGGCATACTGACCATAATTGTCAATTCTTTTATACCCCCGATTTTCATACAGGCGGATTGCTTCAGGTTGTCGTTTTCCGGTTTCAAGGATGCATCTGCTGTAGTTCAGTTCCCGGGCCCAGGTTTCAAGTTCGAGGAGTATCGCTGAGGCCAAGCCCTGTCCACGCTTTTCAGGCACTACATACATTCGTTTTACTTCCACAGTCCCAGGAGCAAAATCCTTGATCGCCCCACAACCAGCGTTCGAGTTCCCGTCTGTCAAAATGATGGCATGTCTGATGGCGTGAATTTTATTGAACTGGTCATAAAAAGCATGATCCCTGCCATCCCTCTCCGCAAGCTCCGCATCCAGTGCCTCTACAAGCTCAATAAACCGTTCATCTTTGGAATCTGTTCTAAGTATACGAATCATCATCAGGATGGTATAGGTTGGGAATTTGAGATTTCTATATCCAGGCACCACTTAAGAGTCATCTGAGCACATTCAGCGCATCTTTTTTTATTAAATGGTTATATTGCCATTATTCATCACCTTCCCTCGCCGCCCTGAACTCGCTCCCTTTATACCATTTTGGAAAATAGGCTTCGGTGGAAAGTTTTAGCCCGATTTCATACAGGAGCTGCGCATCTGCCTGTACCCCGCTAACGGACATTTGCTTCGGATCAAATTCATCGGAGGGCTGGTGATAGTGATTTTGCTGATAGTCATCTCTTTTCTGCTTAATATATCCCGGGCCGCGTTCAAAATCTTCGTACGCACCGGAGGCAAACAAAGCGGGAATACCTATTTTGGCAAAATTGAAATGGTCCGACCGAAAGAAATACCCTTTTTCAGGTTCAGGGTCGGGCATGATATAACGACCGTGTTTTCGGGCAATTTCATCTGCATAGTCATCCATTTCCGAATGTCCGAATCCAGTGATCGTAAAATCTTTCATCGGTCCCGGACTTTCAAAGGCATCCATATTGATGGCGGCCACTGTTTTTTCTGGGGGATATATCGGGTGGGCTGCATAGTAAGCTGAACCCAATAATCCTTGTTCTTCAGCGGTTACGGCAAGGAAAACTATAGAGCGCTCCGGTTGCCGGCCATTTTTAAAGGCTTCCGCGATTGCCAGCAGACATGCGGTACCTGAGGCATTGTCTACTGCCCCGTTGTAAATAGAATCTCCATCTACCGCTTTCCCAATGCCGAGATGATCCCAATGCGCAGCATAAACAATGTATTCCTCAGTTGTTTGCCCCCCATCAATTCGGGCAACAACATTTCTGGAAACATCCCTTTTAATCTCATTTGTAATCTGGACAGAAGCACTGAGGTCAAGAGGAGCTGGTTGGAACGCCGGGTCAAGTGCCATAGCACGAAAATCCTTATTTTCAATCCCGGCTGCTTCAAATAATCTGACGGCCGCCTCGCTGCTGATCCACCCCTGAATATCAACCAATTCATCATTTCCTTCAATTCCGAGCTGAGATCCTGTGTTACTTGCCTGCACAACGTTCCAGCCATAGGAAGCCGGTTCTGTCTCATGAATAATCAATACCCCGGATGCCCCCTGCCGCGCTGCTTCTTCAAATTTGTAAGTCCACCGGCCGTAATAGGTCATTTCCGATCCTTTAAACAGGGTAGTATCCTTTGTAGTAAAACCAGGGTCATTTACAAGGACCAGGGCTGTTTTCCCTTTCCAGTCAATGCCCTCATAATCATTCCAGTCATATTCAGGAGCGACGATGCCATATCCTGCAAAAACCAACGGGGAATCTTTGAGTTGTGTGACGACGTCCGTCTTTCGGGTGTTTACCACAAAATCTTCATAAAAATTCAGATCAAAATCCCCGTCCGGCCCCGAAATTTCCATTTTCTCGGAGGGGGTACCTGTAATTTCCACAAGAGGAACTTCCTGGAAGTAGCTGTCTCCATTACCCGGGAGAAGGCCTAATTTTTCAAATTCCTCTTTCAAATAGGCAACGGTAAGCGTTTCACCCTCCGTAAAAGGCATCCGGCCTAAAAATTTATCGGAGGAAAGGCGTTCCAGATGGGTTGAGATAGTTGTCGCCTGAACCGCTACAATGGCCTTGTCATCCTTTTCTTTTTCCTGGCAACCGGCAACCAGTAGGCAACCCAGAATTAAAACGAGTTTATTCATATTCCAAACTTCTGCTCCAGATGCTACGCGCCAGGGAGAGTTCAAATCTTACCCTTTTATATGCCACAGCAGAGGAACCAAAGCCAACTAACCAATATCTTCTTTGCCACTCAATACAGACAAATTAAAGACAAGGATTATTGCAAGTCGCAGGCTACCTCTTCCTGGATGTATTCATTATTACCTATGAGGATTTGGGGGTTGTTATTCAGAGTGGATGCCCGTGGCGGCAAATATCTTCAGAACCAATTCAATTTCCTTATCATGAACCCTGTCGTCCGCATTGGCCATTTCTTCAAGCATTACTGCCAGTGCTTTCTTCTTATTGGCAGGCATCCCGGCCAGTATGGCCAGTCCTTCCTGAGCGTTCACCTTACGGGCTTCCCCAATAAGTTCCCTGTCACATCGAAGGATGTCGATGATCTGATTTAAGAATTTCATTTCCCCAGCTTTTACATGCCCATCCGCAAGGATCACCTCATCAATTGCCTTAATAATTGCCAGTTTTTCAGCCAGATTAAATTCCATAGAGATGCATAAGATAATTATAGTTTGGTC
>JBGTMS010000135.1:0-12579 GCA_041743425.1 Zeaxanthinibacter sp.
TCTTGTATCCGGCAGATTCAGGGAGAAAGGCGCTGTGAGCGTAGTATTGGAAATCGCCAGCGCTTCCCAGTGGGTCCTGCTCAACCAGGTAATATTGCCGAAAAAAGACAGGGCATCGTCCACAAAATACTCCACCCCGGCTTCAATCCCCCAGTAGTTGATCTTATCAAAATTCAGATAGGCAAAATCATACGTCGGCACAGCAGCAGGGGAATTATCCGATTTTAGTAATCCCAGCGCTACAGGAGCGCCATTCCCGTCCAGGGTAAATCCTTCAATTGACCCGCTATAAATGGCAGCCAATGATTCTGGGGTGAGTCCGTATTGCGCCAACACATCGGGATCGGCGTTTGCGATTACCGATGCGCCAAGGTCATTCCCTGCGAGTGGGTAAATGAGGAAGGGAGCGATGGGCAGAGGCGCACTTAGAATATTTTTGCGATTCATATAATATACGTCCGCGGAAACGGCCCATTTACCCTGTATGACCCCTTTGTACCCAAATTCAAACATATCGGATTCCGACAATTTCAAAGGCGAACGCGTAACTGGAGCAGCCGTTGGCACCGCATTGGTAGTTCCGGTAACCGCCGGGGTTACAGAGAAAAGATAATCCGTCAATTCCTGTGGAAACTGGCCTGAGGCCGCCAATCCGGCTGTGACCAGTCCGAAAAGGGAGACCAGGGGAATGTTCCCGCCGGGGGAAATCGCCCCTGTAATAAAATTATGACCAAGACCATTATCAAACGTAAGCGATTCCTTCCCGTTCAAAAGGTAAATTTGAAAGGCATCCGTGTTGGCAATGGAGGTATCGCCATATAGATTCAGGGAGGTGGGAGCTCCGAAGGCTCTGTTCCAGGTTAGCCGGAAGGTATTTGAGGGATTTGGCCCGTAGACGAGTCCGACCCTTGGAGCGAAGGAGGTTTTTTCCAGGGCCGAGAAGTGATCCGCCCGTGCGGCCCCAACGGCCTCTAATTGATCGGTGATCCTGTAAGTGCCCTGGGCGTACAAGCCGGCGATACTATAGTCGTCTTCCTCTTCAAACCGCCCATGTATGGTATTCCTGGTATCAATAAATATCATTCTGTAATCAGCGCCCAATGTCAGGTTCGTTCTGTCATTCCCCAAATCGAATTGATACTGCAACTGCCCTTCAAACTGATCTGAAATGGTGACGGTCGTCATCCCGGTATTATATAAAAATGCCTTTCCATCCTTACTGTTCACCTTGGACCAGAAAGCCTGGGCAAACCATTGGTTGGAATTCAGCCTGAGCTGTGCGAATGGACGGCCTGAGGCGACATAGGCTTCACCTTGCGCGGTACGGAACAGGCCTTCGTATACCCCGTATCCCCCCACTGCATATAAGGTGGTGTTTTCATACGGTTGATACGCCAGGGTACCGGAAAACCCGTACGCATTCTGATTATAATCCGGCACTTTTGCATCAATGGGATCCCCGGTGATGGCACTGACGATAGGTGTTATATAGCCCGCCATACGGGCCGCATGCACCGGATCATCAGGATCCAATTCAAAATCCCGTGCAGTTCGGAACTGCCCGGTAATCTTATAGGCGAATTGATCGGAGACCACCGCCGCATGCCGGAAGGAGCTGGTAAACTGATTTCGATTGCCTGCTCCCAGGCTGAGGGAAGTGCCGGGATACCGGAATGGGTCTTTGGAGATAAAATGGATGATCCCTGCTTCCACTCCCGGACCATACAAGGCAGATGCCGGGCCCTTGATGACTTCAATCCGCTCCAGGTCGAGCATATCAATCGGGTGTTGTCCAAAGGCCAGAAAACCCAGGCTGGGAATAACGATATTTCTGTAATCGGCGATGATAAAAGTTTCCGTCTGGAAGACTTCTGACCGCCCTCTTAAAGTGATCTGTCCACCCCCCACACTATACTGCGCAATATCAACCCCAGGCAGGTTTCGCAGTGATAACATGGGTTCCCCAACGGCATCACCCCGCAGTTTTCGCTCCGTAAGCAAACTGACCGAAGCCGGCGCCAGCCGTGCCATTTCATTTTTCCTGGAAACCGAAACAACCACTTCATTTCCGGGCAGCGGCTGCAGGACAATAAGAAGATCATTTCCGGCCTCCGACAAGCTGAGTGTTGTAGTTTGGTAGCCGACAAAGGATACGGCTATATCAAAAGGGAAAGGCGTCTGGGTAATGAGTTCAAAATGCCCGCTATCATCGGCAGAGGTTCCTTCCGAAGTCCCGACGACGACGATATTGGCGTCCGGCAAGCCGACATTGGACTCTCCCAGCACCCGACCCGTTACCACGGTTTGGGCGAGCAAGGCGTGTAAAGTACCACATACGAAAAGGAGAAGGAACAGGTATTTGGATATTCCTGTTTTCAATCCTGATTGAAAGTTTGCACGGTGTATCATCCTCCGCTGGTTTGGTCTGGTAAATGTGTTTTGTGGAAATTGCCTTTTGCCGGCTCCAAAGCGGGGAAACGATGTGCTATCAAGGATCGGCCTAAAAGTACATAAAAAAGGCTTATCGCCTGTTCTCCACAAAATACATATCAATTTCCCCCACATTCTTGGCTGAGACTTTACCTCTATAAGTGCAGGAAAACCGGTCTTTCACTTTCAGGTACACAGAGCCGGAAATATTCAACATCCCGGCTTCTCCTGATGATTCCATCCTGGAGGCAATATTCACGGTTGGCCCCCAGATATCATAGGCGTATTTCTTAATGCCCACCACCCCAGCGATGAGCGGGCCGGCGTGGATCCCCTCCCGGAGATGCAGTGGGGGAATACCGCGCTTTATCCTGTCCTTATTCGATTCTTCTATATATTCAAGCATTTTCAGTCCCGCATTCACGATGTCATACTCATGGGCAGGCCGATGTTCTGATAATCCCCCTGCACACATATAGGCATCCCCAATAGTTTTTATTTTTTCCAGGCCATACTCTTCGGTGATATAATCAAAGGCCTTAAAACATCGGTCCAGCTCATCTATGATCTGGTCGGCTGTCAGCTTTTCGGAAAAGATGGAAAAATCTTTAAAATCTGTGAACAGCACTGAAACATTATCATGCTTTCTGGCTTTTACCTTGCCATTTGCCTTTAATTCCTGAGCCACATGAGCAGGCAGGATGTTGTTGATCAGACTATCGGCTTTATCCCTCTCTTTGGTGATTTCCAGGGAACGATGTTGCAATGTATCCTCCAGCAATTCTGTTAGCAGCGAATTATCCATTGCGACGGCTACCTGGGAAAATAAAAGATTTATATAGTCTACTTTGACGCTCTCAAACACATTGGCAACAAGATTATTTTCCAGATAAAGATGGCATTTGGTCTGCTTGTCCCTTACAAACGGTAGGCACAGAAGTGACCTGACCTTTTTCTCACTGATATAAGAGTCTCCCCTGTACTGTGGATTCACATAGGCCTCACCCAGAATTAAAGGCGATTTCCTTCGTTCTGCCAACCGCAGTACCGTCAGGGGCAATACATCAGTCTCGGCGATCGTCCCGGGAAATTGCAACACGCCATTTGACTCCTTAGAGGCAAAGACGTAATAATCGGGTCCATTTTTAGTAATGAATACCGCCTTTTCCACACCGGCTTCTCCGAAGAGCACATCAAAAAGGATACGAATCAGGACCTGTGGTTCTGCTTCCTCATACACGGCTCTGCTGAGATGCATGAGCTGAGACATTTGATTATTGGCCTCCTCTCCTGAAATGCTTCTTTTAGTTCCGGTAATCCTGACTCCCTGTCGCTCCGCCAGCTCCGGATGTTGGTCCTGGATGCGGTTGACGATACTGACTGCACCCCACATTTTATAGGCGTCCAGGGCGGCGGCCATTTTCAGAAGGCCTGCCTGCCTGAATCCCATTTTGATCAATAAGGCACCATATAATTCGCAGCAGAGTCCTTTATCCCAGGGATTGTTATGTTCAAGTGCGAATGCATGCGCTTCTGAAAAGTGGTTTCTTGCCTCATTAGACCTCCCTTTTTTTTCCGCAAGAAGGGCAAGAAGGATCAGATATTTGACTTTGTAATTGAATGGGGCTACCGCCGCGCGTACTTCGAAGATTTTCAGGAATTTATTTACAGGGGCAGTTGTTTTGCTCTTCCCCTTAAAAAGGTGTAATAACGAATAGAATATGTGATACATGGCATTCACGGTGCCATGCCCTCCGTCTTTCACACTTCTCAAAAGCGAATTTAAAAGCTTTTTATCCTGGCATATCTGATTATTGCCTACATCGACAATCAGCTTCACCAGTTGTAGATTGGCTAGTAAGATACGGTCCTTGACAATTTCCCCATCAACCAGCATTTCCTTACCCAAAGGCAAATCGGGATCTTCCAGCGCTTCCTTGTAAAAATGGCCCCGGGACAATTCTTTGATGAGGGTTTGGATGAGTTTATGGAAACCATTGATCAGTTTCTGGTTGTCATTCAGGCAGAGTTTCTGGGAAGCGTCTGCCAGCTCGCTCAGTTGGCCCAGGGGCATGCCGTCAAAAAGCATATACCAGCGATTCATCCCCAGGCAGTAGTAAGCAATATTGATATTCCCCAGTTCTCTCCCCTTTTTATAATATTCCTCCAGGGATAAAATGGAATCCTTCAGAGGAAATTCCGTATGCTGAACAAAGGTGCTATATAGAAAATGGGTCGGGATGGACACCGCATTATTGTTGATTTTATTCTCGAGCAATTTAAACCCTGCCCGGCAAATCTCATGGGATCTGCTTACCATATTGCTAAAACCATTCATGGTAAAACCAAGGGCTACCAGATTATATGGCGATTGAGCGATCAGACCATTTTTCATCATATCCCTTATCCCAAGGTAGGTCAATCGCGAAACGAGTTCCGGTTTCAAAAAATATACAGCAGCTGAAGATATATTGATCAACTCGTGATAAATGGCCTGCTTCTCGTCGGAATTATAGGGTAGTACCTCCACATTTGCGGCATTGAGTTTGCGGGTATACCATATATTCAGGAAGAATAATTTAATGATCTCCGCTTTTGAGATCTCAAGACGGAAAGGAACCCCCATGGCTTTCAGTCCTTCCTCTAGCACATTCAGGCTGGCGCTGTGATTGCCTCTCTGTAGCGACTCGGTAGCCCTGAGGAGAAAGAGACGGTATTGGTGAATTCTTGTGTGTGCTTTTTCTTCCAGCAGTTGAAAAAGTGACTGGTATGTTGTATACTTCATCGCATATAAAGCGCAAATGGCGGCTTCATAGGCATGGGAAAAATGGGTTTCCCTGGTAATACCTATCTGCCCTTCTTCAATGGTGTAGAGTTTGGAAAAGTATTGGGACGCATTTTCGAAAGCGGCCTCCTTCTTGGCCTTATAGGCGGCTTTTTCCAGATGTGTCGTATAGGCCACGCAACTTTCAGGACGCAAAGGCATCAGATGGGCGATAAGATCGTAGAGTCTGGACGCGACCTGATCTTCATCCAGTTCCCTGAAAAGAACACTTACCAGGTCGAGTTTCAGCCGTTCCATCTCCATAGGATCCATAGATTCCAGCAGTATTTCCGCAAAACCGCCATGCGAAAACTTCATCTTTGACAAACGGGCATTCTCGTATTCTACCGGGATCAGGAAGCCCTTCTGTCTGAGGCTGTTCAGGTGTTGGTCTGCTTCTCTTTTATCAAGGGTAACAATCTGGTGCAGGTGCCCCACCTCGATCACCTGCCCCATCGCCATGGCGCCTTTCAGAACCTCCAATTCCCCCTGGTTCAGCTGTGCTACCCGGGTCTTTAAAAAGTCCCTGACATTATCAGACAGATCAATACTATGAACGGCATGTACATCTACTTCCCAGATCTTCCGTCCACTGTTGGCCCGGATATAGTCGTGCGTCATCAGCTCTTCAAACAACTGCCGTATAAAAGAAAGATTGCCCCTGGTTTTTTCAAACAGGATTTTCCCGAATTCCTCCCTGGGTTCCAGTTTCAATGACTCCAGAATGCCATTAATTTGTTCATGGCTGTAATTATCAAGGCGGATTTCATGCATACTAACCGGCTCCGGACCATCAAAATGGCGCGACAGGCCGGACATAAATTCCTGGCAGTTCTGATTGTGGGTGGTCTCATCTTCATTGACAGAGATAAGAATCAGCGTATTATGGTTCAGGGAACTTTTCAGTAATTGCGCGATCAGCTGGGTGGTGCCCACATCGGCCAGTTCAAAACGTTCCAGCGCAATGATCAACGATTTGCCCCTGGCTTCAAGCAACCTTAAAAATTCACTGTAAGCATACATGAAACGATTGATGGCCGCAGTACCCATAAGATCGTCCGGAGTTTCCCTGCCCTCGAATAAATGCTGGAAGTCTTTTTCAAAATCGATAAGCACTCCGGAGAGGTTGCCGATGCTTTTTTGCATACTTATCTTCAGTTCCCTGATAAAAGCCGGATCTTCCATTAAGATCTGGTGCAAAAGGTCTGAAGTAAGGTCTTTCAGCCCCTTAAAAGGAACAGAATCCCGAGGGGAATACATGCCAGAGCCAATAAAAAAGCGGTCGTAATTAAGGTCTTTAAAGAAGGCGTCCAGCAGAAAGGAGACGCCTGAGCCTTCTTCTCCTTTAATAATCGTGAGGTGCTTTTCGCCCTTCGCAATACTTTCGGAAAGGCTCATAAGGATTTCGTGAGATTCCTTCCTGAAGAAAACACTGTCCGGAATATTGAAATGCATGGGGAAATCCCTGCTGCCCAGATCAAAGTCCGTGATCCGCTCCCTTTGCTGTTGCATGGACCGGCATACACGGAAATCAAAAATTAATCCCGCGGCCGACTGGTACCGGTCCTTTGGGTCCTTTGACAGCAGTTTCTGAATAAAAGCCCCCATGGCAGGATGCAATTCCCTGCTGTATGCCCCGGGTTCCGGCGGCAACTGGGATAAGTGTTTGTGGATGGTAGAGATCCGGTCACTGCTTTGCAGTGGAAAGGTCCCCGTAAACAGCGCATAGAGAATGGTCCCCAGCGAATAATAATTAGATCGGTAATCAGGGATAGAAGTGGTCTGCAGGCTTTGTTCCGGTGAGATGCACAGCATGTGGGGTTCAATGCCCAGAATGGTACTGTAAAATTCCACTACATCCCTGGAATGAACCGTCATGATGGTATCCACCAGGTAGGTTTTTTCTCCGATAAGATCGCACCAGAACAAATGTGGGTTCAGGTCACAAAACAGATGCCCCTTGCTTTGCAGTTCCAGGATGACCTTTATCACATCTGAAGCGATCCTGAGGCGCTCCGGCATCGTCATCTGATTTTCGATAATAAGTTGCATAAGCGAGCTTCCGGCAGGAAGATCATAGGCTTTTTGATTGAGAGTCGTGTCTGGCAGTGACACTTCCTCTAAATGCAGGACCGTATCCAACAGGTTTTTGAGCTGACGTTCCCGGTTCCAGGAGGTAGCACTGTTAATAAATTCCTGTTTGATCTCCTTATAGAGTACCCTGGGGCCCGCGTCACCCATCCCGGATTCTGACAAGCGGATCCACTTATTTTCATAATGTAATTCCGAATGTACCAGAGTGTCTGCCATACGATTAATTGAAATGGGGATACACGTGTTTGGACATAAATTCGGTGAAGAATTTTTTGTTACTACCCCGCATTTTATCAATCAGGTGCTGCAAGTCTTCCCTGACGCTGACTTTGTAGGCGGTATCCTGAGAAACGCATTCCTCAATCCAGGCAGAATGAATGGTGAAAGCATAATTCATATCCGGGTGATGTAATTTGCAAAGTGGTCCTGCCTTCAGGTCGGCCGCGTCAAATATCCAGACTTCCCGTGAATACTCATCCTGATCCTTTTTGAGAGAGCCATTGACCATGGTACAAAAAATATAACCGTCCATTTGAGGATCCACAGCCATGCTTTCACCCTTTCGAGGGATAAACTGCATGGATCGAAGGTTCTGGTTCACCTCAAAAACATAGTAATCCTCCAGGGTCATCGTTTCCGTATTCTGCCTGGAAAGGCAGTAAGGCAGCCACTGTTTGTTCAATTCGCTGATCTCCTCAACAGGAATGATCCGGTGTTCATAATCGGTATATAACCCCTGGATGAAATTGGTGAGGTATCGGGGATCGGTACCGTAACTCTGCCAGTAAATATGGCGGATCTTACCCACCGTTTCGCTCGCTGAGATAATGTCGCGGTAGGTATGCAAGGCGATGGCCCAGGTATGAGCCCCTAAATTGTCGCCTTCCTGTTCTCTCCCGGTCAGGTGGATCTTTGGGGATTCCAGGATGTCCCCGTTGGTCCCGTCGATTACGAATTTACCAATCCTGCCGATGTCCATTTCCCCGCAGGTCATCAACCCTATGGTATTGGTATAGGCGGGTGACTGATCCGTGGCCAGTCTGTCATAGGGCCGGATCCATTCGGAGGCACAGGAGGCCGCATTGTGGGCAGTATGGAGGGTGATCTTGTCATCCGGGTTGTCATAGTCTATTGAAAAGTGAACAGTTTCAAGGTTGATCACCACCTTTCTTGCCTTTACTTCCTTCTTTTTGAGGTCTAGATCCGACCTTTTGATTATAAAGATGGGTGTGAAAGGTTCCTGAGTGATGGAGGTAAGGTCCCGAAGTTTCTCGTCAAGCACTTTGTTGTGTGGAAAGGGATTGGAAACCATGATGTCTGCGGCGAACTTAAAAGCCGAATCGCTCAATACGATATAATCCCTGCTCAGGTTATTCTGGTGCATGCACTGATTGATGCCGATGG
This sequence comes from Zeaxanthinibacter sp., assembly GCA_041743425.1. GTDB lineage: Bacteria > Bacteroidota > Bacteroidia > Flavobacteriales > Flavobacteriaceae > JTS-RE37. The sequence continues at coordinate 8,753 of JBGTMS010000135.1, forward strand.
GCTTTCCGGTGGCCTCGTCCACCACGGTCCATCGATGTACTTTCAGCCCATCCCATTTAAGGAGGTAGATACGATTTTTTATGCCCAAAAAAGTGTCCATGGTCTTGAAAATAAATTCCATGACCTTATCAAAGAATTTTAGAAAGGGCTTTTTGCTATGGTTGATCAGCCCCTCATCCTCAGCCAGGTGCGAGTCGATATTTTTGTAGAACTCGTTGATCTTTACCGAATGGTCCTGATCCATGGTTCGTTGGTTGCTGGCGATCGTGTGAACTTCCGTAACGTGCTCGTGAAGCTTCGCCTCAATCTCGTCATGGTGGGTGAGCATCCTGTCCGTGAATTTTTTGTAATAGAACATGGTCTCAAAGGTCTTGGTAAAACATACCGTAAAGAACTCTTTGGTCCTGGGGTCAAAGCAGGGATGTGCCGTCGACTGGAAAAGCGGGAAGGGATAGTTGGCGATCGAGGGGATCTCGCCGACCCATTCTTTGGTTGACCCGATGGCGGTTTTCAATTCCATCGTGTTTGTATCAAATTCCCATGGCCGCCCCATATCAAAGTTGGCAGTCATCCGCACATGTGAATCTCCGGGAAAGATCACAGGACTGACCGCGGTGTTTAGCTCGTTGCGAGAGCCAAACTTAAAGGAGGTACGTGCGATCCCCAGCATTTTGAAACTCCAGTTTTCCGGGTATTCACCGTTGCCGGTTTTTGTTGCTTCGTCCGCGTACCAGCAGGGAGTCCTGAGCATTTTTGATTTATAACGGATGGTTCCGGGCCGACTCATGTCATACCGAAGCATCATGGCATCTCCGTTAAAAAGGGAACTGCCGTATTCCGGATTGGAAGCACCACTGGGTTGGGATTCAGGGAAAGGAAGTCCACCTGAATTTACGGTACCGCAGGGCGAATTAAAAAAGACAAAGCCATACAGATCCTGGGGCATTTTACCTTCACACACCTGCAGTTCTACATCCACTTCATCCCTTGTGGCGTATGCTAATGGTTTATTGGTTTGGCTGATCATTTCGTTATTTGTTATATGGGTGGATGGCGATTTTAAAATTAAGGAATTAAATCGAAGCCCTTACTACACAAAGCCAAATATTGGAGAAGAATAAGGCCTTGATAATCATAATTTTACCTTAAGAATATTCCTACAATCAAAGAAGTTGAAGCAAGATCGATGGTCGTAGGAGCAGGGGTTTTAATTGTTGAATCTTAACCACTACACTGGTAGTTAGATTTTGTGAAGAAAAGGAGGTTTATTGGTTAAACTTCGCCTTGGTGGATAGAAATCAGATGATCAGATAGTTATTAAAAAAGAAATTAGCAAGAAGCTCCTCCCTTTTTTTTAAAGGGAGGGAAAATTGACCCTGGACGGATAATAAAGGTAGAAAAAACAACACCCTTTAAGACCGCAGAATTGTGTTTTCGGATTTAATGAACACTGGTCTTAACGCGAGATCCTGAATACTAACTTTTTTATTCATTCTTTACGCCATTTCTATATTGAAATACTTAGTCCCGGCACCTGCAATTTTCCTTCCCCAGCCCTAAAGGGTGGGAAAATTGACCCTGGCCGGATAATAAAGGTAGAAAAAACAACACCCTTTAAGGGCGGGGAATTGTTTTTTCGGATTTAATGAACAGCTGGTGATCTTGACGCGAGATCCTGAATACTAACTTTTTTATTCTTTAAAAAATAGAAAACATGAAAGCTCCTCCCTATTTTTCAAAGGGAGGTGGATTTGCTTTAGCAAAGACGGAGGGATCATTTTTCCATTTAGCGTTGAATCCCTAAACAATAATCCAATTCGTACTTAGTACTTTGTAATTCGCCCTTCAATAACGTCCGCATTATTTTTTTTAAGATTCATAGCCCTCCCTGTTTCCCGTATCTTTGAAGAAAGGACAAAACATGAAAAACGGGTCGGATTTATTACTGGCTTTATTGGCCGGAGGCGTTATAGGAGTTGGAGTTGGCATGCTATATGCCCCCAGAAAAGGAGTGGATACCCGAAAGAAAATAGCAGCCCAGGCACAAGAGGCCAAGGCGCGATTACAACAGCAAGTCGGGGTACTGGAAGAACAGGCCATCGACTATTACCTCCGCAACAAAGAATCCTGGGATATACATGTCCTATCCCTACTGTCCCGACTCACTGGACACAGTATTGCAGATCTGATCGCTACCCTGGAACAAAAATTGGGCGTGGTGCGGGAAATAAGTAAAAAATTCCATACAAAGGAAAGGATCATTGACGTCACGGCATCTTCAGTAACCGACTAAACGATTTAACAGCTTTCATATATACTTTCTTCTCTCCCTTACAGGGTATTTTTGTAGGAGGTTTCGGACGGGTCTGCGTAAATTGGTCTGTCTGGGCATCTCCGTGATGGCCCGTTATGCAGGGCCTTGGAGGTAATGGGTTAATTTTTAAGGTGAATAGAGTTCATCCTTCTTTCCTCCGCCTCGTATATATATCATGTCAAAAGAAATCCTACTCATAAAGCGAAGCCTCGCGGATTATTTCAATAATGAGAAATCGGTCTGGATTTCCGCCATTTGTTACTTTCTTGCCGCACTGCTGATGGCTCTCAGCTACTAGCAGTTAAAAAAAAGAAGTATCCGATTTTGAGGTGGGGGATTAGTGCCTGAAGATTCTCCGTTGATATTCACCTTGTTTCACTTACCGGCGGAAACTAACCTCATTTTAAGAACATAACCCAAAGTCGGCTTAATGCCGGGTTAAAAAGTGATGACACGCACATTCTGATCTTAGGAATACGCTTCTTATCTTAGCCAAAACTCCTGGCATGACTACTACCGATAAAATGCTCAAGGCCTTTCAGCTCTTTGACGCTGCAAACCGTGCAGATCCCAATACCGAGATTTACCTTGGGAGAACCTATCCAAAGGAGGTGCTATATGCTATCCGAATGACGGATAAGCTGAATGACTTTGCCCCTGAAGCGTCAGAAGCCCTGCAATTGACGGCTCGTTGCCAGCACATCTGTCGCTGGAAAATTCCACGCGAATCCTATGAAATGGACAGGATCGGATATCTAAAATGGCGACAGGATCTTAAAAAATTCCACGCCCGCATCGCATCGGAAATGCTTACAGAGAGCGGCTATGCAACTGAGATGATTGAGGAGGTGGCTTTTCTGCTTGAAAAGAAACAGTTAAAGAAAAATCCGGATACCCAGACGTTGGAAGATGTGATCTGCCTGGTATTCCTGGAATTTTATTTCGAGGCTTTTGCGGCAGAACATCCGGAGGAAAAGATTTTAGACATCCTGCAAAAGACGTGGCGAAAGATGTCTGAAGGCGGACAACAGGCAGCCCTTAAATTACCACTTTCCGACAACTCCCGGACCCTTATTTCCAACGCGATCACTGGCTAGCAAACCTTTTGTTGCTTCCGCACAGTACAGTTATTCTAATTTTAAACTTCGCAACCTTAGCGCGTTGGCAATGACTGACACAGAACTGAAACTCATGGCAAGCGCAGCTATCATGGGAGACAACAGGATACCAACAGAGTGATAGAGGGATAAATTTATTAACCTTTCAATCTCCCAGTCAGCTTTGGCAGATACCTTTCTTTATTAAAGAGGGGAGATTTTATAATATCATATAAGGCCGATTTGATAATTAAACTTCGTATTTTTTAGTATTAATCAAGTGCTTAGAAATTCATCAAAAAAGAAAAAGCAAAAGCACCTCCTTTTTTTAAAGAGAGGGAATATTGCCCTTGGCCGGATAAAGGCAGAAAAAACAACACCCTTTAGGGTCGGGGAATTGTTTTTTCGGATTTAAT